>JANWWB010000355.1 GCA_025056515.1 Anaerolineales bacterium | reverse complement strand
ACCGATTTTGCCGATGTTTGTGTCGGAGAGCACCAGGTACTGGATTTTGCCTTCTTCGGCAGCTTGTTGGAGATAAGTGCGCACTTCTACACACGAGTGATTATCGAAGACCATCACATCGTAGGGGTGTTCCGGCTCGCGTGTGGCATGTAGGCTTTCGATGACGGCTTTCAGCACGTCCAAGCTTTGCTCGTAATACCCGGCCAGGAAGGGGATAAAGTTCACCACCGTCACCGTGATGGCGGCCGGCTGGGCAACTGTCTCGACAAAACGGGCTGGATTGTGACCTACGCGTGGCATCTCATCTCCTGGGTGGAATGGTCTCTAAAGGAAGTTGCAGGCGGCGCAAACGTAGGGAAATTTCCCATGCCCAGCCCTGACCTTTGTCGTTGACGAAGATGCGTTCCAGGCATCGCAGTAAACGCACCAGGCGAAAGCGGGGGCGGCGAATCCGGCCATCCCATAGCTCGCGGTTGGCGTCCAGCACATTATAGATGCAACGCCGACCGCCAGCTTTGGCGAGGTTGGCTTTCGCAGCCTCCGACCCGTAGGGTGGTTTGTTGCCGGGCAAGTGACTGTAATCATGGTTCTGATGGACGGCCATCACGTCCGGCGAAGCATCGATAACCAAGCCGATTTTTGTCCTGCCGTGATACACCATCCAGTTATCCCAGGCTGGACGACCGATGGTGAAGTCGGGGACTTCGGTGTAGAGATGGCGCGGGAAGATAAAATAGTCAATGCCCCAAGGGGTGTAGAATTGGCCTCGCTTGCGCACTTCTGCACGCAGGCGCGCTTCCCAGTCGCCGCTGAAGTCGAAAGGTTCAGTCAGGTCCAGGTTCCAGCGCTGACCGATAAGCAGAAAGTCTTTGACCTGCTTCCAGACATTTCGGGCCGCCTGCACTGCATCGGACATCAGAATCATGTCGCCGTTCGCATAGCATAGGAGTGGACTATCGCTGTACTTATGTCCAATTTCCATCACTGCGCTGACAAGAGGAACGCCGTTTGCATCGCGCGCTACCTTCGGAACATGGCGAACGCCGAATTCAGCAGCGGCCTCAGAGATGCCTGCTTCGTCTCCAATCAGGATGACCTCGACATCCGCCAGGCGCGTCCAGGCACCCAGAGCGTTGCGCTGGATGATGTTAATATGCGGGTTGGTGAACGGCTTAGGGGCCGTGAAAATAGTTAGGAAAGCCATCGGTCTCCTCGGCTTTCACCACAGAGCCATGTGGTCACGACGTTCCTTAACTTGTACAGCATCTCCGTGTCTCTGTGGTTGATTTTTACTTTTTTAGTCGCTAAAAATAAGAGCATCGGCTTGCAAAGACCTTAGACTGCAACGGGCACGGCGAAAAACACGGCAAAAATTATGCCGGAATTGGCAGACCGAGTTTCTTTGCCACTTGCTGTTCAATCCACGGATACGTGCGTGCTAGGCCTTCTTCCAGGGAAATCTGTGGTTCCCAGCCAAGAACCTCGCGGAGGCGGGTATTATCGGAGTTGCGTCCACGCACACCCACGGGACCTTCGATATGTTTGATGGTGATCTTGATGCCGGCGATGTCGGCGATGATGTAAGCTAACTCATTGATGGTCACCATCCGGTCCGAGCCAAGGTTGAGCGGATGGGGGTAATCAGAGCGCATGAGACGGTAGATGCCTTCTAGGCAGTCATCAATATAGCAGAACGAGCGCGTCTGTTCGCCATCACCCCACATCTCGATTTCGTGATTGCCGGTTAGTTTGGCAACAGCAATCTTGCGGCACAACGCAGCTGGGGCCTTTTCACGACCACCCTCCCAGGTGCCTTCGGGGCCGTAGATATTGTGGAAGCGGACAATCCGCGTTTCCAGGCCATAATCTTGACGGTAGTGGGTGCACAAGCGCTCAATGATGAGTTTTTCCCAACCGTAGGCGTCCTGCGGTTGTGCCGGATAAGCGTCTTCTTCTTTGAGAGGGATGACATTGGCGTCCATTTGTCGATATTCGGGATATACGCAGGCAGAAGAAGTGAAGAAGTACCGTTGAACGCCGTTGATGCGAGCGGCTTCCAGAGTGTGGATATTGATGAGAGCATTGTTGCGTAGAATTTCGGCATGATGCGAGGAGATGAACCCCATTCCGCCCATATCGGCAGCGAGAGCGTAGACCTCATCGATGCCGCGGGTTGCCTGCAAGCAGTTATCCCAGCGACGTAAGTCCAGGATTTCGAACTCATCTGCATCTACTTCGCTGAATTCGGGATATTTGATATCTACCCCGCGTACCCAATAACCGAGTTTTTTGAGATAAGTGACCAAGTGATGGCCGATGAAACCGCCGGCACCAGTAACGAGAACTTTGGTTTGTGACATGGTTTTGCTCCTTAATCGCTAAAAATTTATCGAGTAGGCTTTTCGTCTGCTGCGAGAGTCTGCTGCGACAATCTTTCTCCAGCCAGTTGACGGAAAGTGGTTTCAAACTGCACACGCCCTTCCTCGCTCAAGACCAAGGAGAGCGGATATTCTTTGATATGCTGCCCGATCTTTTCCAAGTGCCATGGAAAAGGGCGTGGATATTCGCGGAAGAATGTATACGCATAATTCCAGGCTTGTTCCACTTGTTCTGGGGTCAGACGCTGCGGAATGTTTTTTAGCGCTGTGTCTAATTTCGCAAAGTATTCATCCCACGAATCGGCTTCCAGGGTGAACCCTTTGCCGCGATAATGTGCCCGCCCGCTAACTAACACGGGCAGACCTCGCACTGCCATTTCAAGTCCAGCAGTAGTCGTGTACACCAACGCCAGGTCTGCAATGTCCATCAAGTCGTAGGTGTTGATTTTCTCTTTTGGCCCAATGAGCCGGATGTGAGGAGGCAATTGAGGCAATACCTGTTGGATGATTTCAGCGACCGAAGGTCCAACTGTCCATGTCTCGGCAGGGTGGATGCGCACCACAACTTGGACTTCGGTGCGCCTAGCCAAATAGACCAAGACGCGTTGCAACCATTCGGACATCGACCGACTGAAGACAGTCAGCCCGAGTGTCGCCGAGTCACCTAGGACGTTGGTCGGTAGTAAGACGACCGGGCGCTTGTCCAGTCCAAGGGTAGCGCGGATTTTCTTCCCGCCCTCGGGCGAGGTTTTTTGCCACAGGTGGGCGAATTGCTCTCCGGTGCTTAGCCCCTGACGCCCGGCTAGAAACTCCTCTAACTCTCGGCGCTGTTCCGAGGTCAGCTTTCGCTCTTTGCGACTTTCCCAGAGTTCGTCGATCTGGTGGTGAATGACCAGGCGGTTTTGTCCTAGCCAGATACGATGATTGTGTTCGCCGAACTCGTAGGTCACAGCCGGAATAGCGAGAAAACGGGCAGCCTCGTAAACGGCGGCATATTCCTGAATCATACCGTTTGGCACGATGACCACGTCTGGACGCTGACGGCGAAAGAAAGCCAGGGCACGCCGTGCCGCCGCTTGGTTGCGCTTTGCGCGTAGGGCATAGATCGGGTCGTCTGGAGAGATGTCTTCGCTTTGTCGGATATATTGCGTGTCAAAGAGAGTAATTTGTTCAAGGGCTTCTTGTAGAGCGGCGGGCAGCAAGAACGCTGGCGGAAGGGATAAGAATGGAACAATTTCCAAGTATTTCTCAAACGGTCTCAACCAATGTCGTGCGTAGAGGTCTTGCAAGCGCAAATCGAAACGGTTGACGGGCCGATCGTAGTGACCGTAAGGTAGATAACCGAGTTTCACGCGATATCCCAGGCCGCGCAGGGTCAATCCGACCAGTAGGATGTGCATCAGCCAAGCATGCGAGGAGGCGAAGAGAAAGACCTGCCGACCGGTCGCAGGCGAGATTGCAGAAGTTTCTAGCTGACGGAGTAGTTCGGCACCGCGTTCTTCAAGCAGCGGGAGGCGGAAACGACTCTGGATGCGTCCGTTACGGTGACGTAGCGCCCACTTCAGTTCTGCGGTTAAAGGTAGGTGACCGGCAATGTCCTTGAGCAGGCTTTTCACTTTCATAGTGCAATAATCTCCCATTCCAAGCGCGGACGCAGGACACCAGGGCGAGCTTCTGGCCATTGCATGCCGGGCGCGCCGGAAGCGTCCACGTTGAAGTTGAGCGCTTGTTCATCCATGAAATAACGGCGGACACGATATGTGCTGGCATTGACACCCAGAGTGTAACGTCCGCTGTTGAGCAGGTCAGGAGGAATGATGCAGCGGCTAAGGTACCGCCCGGCAGGACGGGCGCCGTACTTCTCGAAACGCTTCTGGTCATCGGTGTCGAAGGAGGTCAGAACCTGGTCGCCGCGAGCAGTGGTCAAATAGATTCCAACGCGCAAACCGGTGATCGGGGCAGTGAGTTCATATTCCATCTCGATGGAGAACGGTTCCACCGAACGGACGGTTTCAGTCACAGAGCCTCTGGCGTCGCGCACGCGCAGAGCAATCGGACGGAAAGGAGCAGCCTCTGCCGGAACTTCATCCGATTCCCAGATGCGCTCGCCAGCACCTGCGTTGCCGGCCGAAAGGTAGGCATCTACGACCTCCGCAGAAGGACCGCGTAGTTTTAGGCGGCCTTTTTCAAGTAGAATGGCCTCTTGGGTCAGGCGTAAGATGGCGCTCATGTTGTGACTGACGAAAAGGACGGTACGACCAGCCTGGGCGACATCGCTCATCTTGCCGATGCACTTGCGTTGAAATTCGGCATCACCCACGGCTAGGACTTCATCCACCACCAGGATTTCGGGTTCAAGGTGGGCAGCTACCGCAAAAGCCAATCGCAGGTACATGCCAGAAGAGTAACGCTTGACAGGAGTATCAAGAAATTGTTCCACTTCCGAGAAAGCCACAATTTCATCGAATTTGCGTTCAATTTCGGCGCGCTTCATGCCCAAAATAGCTCCGTTGAGAAAGATATTCTCGCGCCCGGTCAGTTCCGGGTGGAAACCGGTGCCGACCTCCAACAATGAGCCGACGCGGCCGCGCAGGATGGCTCGGCCGGTGGTTGGCTCCGTGATGCGTGAGAGAATCTTCAGGAGCGTGCTTTTCCCGGCGCCGTTGCGGCCAATGATGCCCAATACCTGGCCTTCTTCCACCTCAAACGAGACATCTCTTAATGCCCAAATGGTATCGGCCGCATCAGCCATAGGACTTCGGACGCCCCTAATAGCGCGCAGAGGAGCGCTCAGTGCGTTTGTCAATTTCTCGCTAAGAGTTTGATATTTCTGTGGCGTCAGGCCGATGCGGTAACGCTTACCGAGATTTTCAACAGCAATGACGGTGGTCATATCAGATGGTATCCGCAAAGGTCTTTTCCATCCGGCGGAAGTAGAACAAGCCGGAAAGGAGCAGAAACAGGGCAACCGCTATCGAGACCAAGAGGCCGATATCGGGTCCGGTTGGCGTGCTTAGAATCGCCCAGCGGAAGCCGTTTAGCACGCCGGCCATAGGGTTGAGGGCGTAAATCAGCCGCCATTTCTCCGGGATTAGAGTGGTGGAATAGACGACCGGTGAGAGAATGCGCCAAAATTCTGCGATGAAGTGAAGCAGATAGCCGACGTCGCGGTACTGAACGTAGAGCGCTGAGAGCCAGAGTGAGACACCCAGGGCCGTGATAAGTGCCAGTAGAAGGAAGAGTGGCAAGGTCAACAAGGCAGGGGTGAGGCTGATGCGCATTGCGTCGGTCAGAGCGTAGTAAGCCATGATGCCCACTAGCACGAGAGATCCGATAAGGAAATCCACCACTCCGGCCAGGATCGACGAAAGTGGCAGGATGAGACGGGGAAAGTAAATTTTGGTTACCATATTCTGATGGGCAACCAGAGAGCGGCTGGCCATATTCAGCGCCCGTGCAAAAAGGCCCCAAGGCAACAGGCCAACAAAGTAGAACACTGGCGCAGGAATGTTGTCGGTCGGAATTTTTGCCAGTTCGCCAAAGAAGATGGTGAATACCACCATCGTCAAGAACGGTTCCAGTACGGCCCACGAGACACCCAAGATGGTCTGTTTGTAGCGCACTTTTAGGTCGCGCCAGACCATAAAGTAGAGCAGCTCGCGATAGCGCCATAGCTCGCGCAAGTTGAGGGCTGTCCAGCGCTGCGTTGGACGGATGATGACAAGCTGGGGGTCGGATTTGGCAAACAGGGCGTTTTTCATGTCCCTTACCGCCCTTCGAATGGTTGTTTGAGATGAACCTTCAGCCCGGTCACGACTAAGCTGGGGTAATGTCCATCTGGGACAATTTCTACGCCTTGTTCTAGACAGGTCAATTTGCAAATATCAGCAACATCGCCTTCGCCCTCGAGGCGGACTTTCTCAAATCCGGCTTGGCGCACTTGTTGAAGGTATTCTTTGACCTGCTGTCGGACGCGGCGATAGAGCAGGAATTGCTGCTCGATGTAATCTACTGTCAGCCGTAGGCGCAAAGCAATTCCTTCGGGAGTCAAGATGTAGCGCAGCTTCTTGCGCTCGGCGCGCTGAATCTTGACATATCCCTTTTGGATGAGGCGTTTGAGATGCCAATTGACCGTTCCGACAGCGACGTTCAGTTGGGTCGCCAAAGAGGCTTGGGTGACATCCGGGTTTTGCTCAATTTGTTCTAAGAGCGCCAATTCACGCGCTAGGTCAACAGAAGAAGGTTCAGGAGGCATCTTTTAACCGTTTTAGGTCAGCTTCGACCATCATCGCAACGAGTTCTTCAAAAGTAACTTTGGGCATCCAACCGAGTTTTTGACGTGCTTTGGCGCAGTCAGCGACCAGCAAGTCCACATCGGCAGGTCGCATGAAGCGCGGGTCTTGACGGACATAGTCCAGGTAATTCAACCCAACGTAACGAAAGGCTGCTTCGCAAAAGTCACGCACCGAATGCGCAACGCCGGTGCCGATGACGAAATCCTCCGGCGTCTCTTGTTGGAGCATCTTCCACATTGCCTCCACGTATTCGCCGGCAAAGCCCCAGTCGCGTCGCGCTTCCAAGTTGCCAAGCAAAAGCTCCTTTGCTAGGCCGAGTTTGATGCGTGCAACACCGTCTGAAATTTTGCGTGTGACGAATTCGATACCACGGCGCGGACTCTCATGGTTAAACAGGATGCCGGAAACGGTGAACATCCCGTAGGACTCGCGATAGTTGACGGTAATCCAATGGCCATAGACTTTGGCAACTGCATAAGGCGAGCGCGGGTGGAACGGCGTGGTCTCGTTTTGTGGCGCTGGGGCACGTCCGAACATTTCGCTCGAAGAGGCTTGGTAGAAGCGAATCTTGGGGTTGACCATGCGGATAGCCTCCAGTAGGCGTACGACCCCTAGAGCGGTCACCTCGCCGGTCAGCACAGCTTGGTTCCAAGAGGTCGCAACAAAGGACTGGGCGGCTAGATTATAGACTTCGTCCGGCTGGTAATTGCTCAAGATGGAGACCAGAGAACTTTGATCGTGCAGGTCACCTTGGACGAGCGTCAGGTCGTGTTTGATGTGTTCGATGCGTTCGTAGGTTACGGTGCTGGAGCGACGTACCATGCCGACGACCTGATAGCCTTTGGCGAGCAGGAATTCGGCCAGGTAGGAACCCGCTTGGCCGGTGATGCCGGTGATGAGAGCAATGGGCATGTAGAGGCTCCTGTTTCAAAATTCAATAATTGAATTATAAACCAAAAGAGGGCTTCCAAGATAAGAATTTGCCAAGAAATCACAGGACTATACGAGCGGCTTTGTGTTGTAAGTTTATCGGGTTTTGCGAAAGACAAGCACGGGTGTATGGAAATAAGCGCAGGGGTTAATTGGCCGGAGAACGCCTATTTGCTCATAGCCGTTCACCGTGGCGAATTCAGCGGTCACAGGAGTATAGGATTGTTCTCCTTCTAGCACGAGAAAGTCGGCCTCTTTTGCCCATTCTCGGGCGAGGTCGGCGTTCCAGTAGCCGGATGCTTCAACCTGCTGCGG
>JANWWB010000045.1 GCA_025056515.1 Anaerolineales bacterium | reverse complement strand
GGCAACTGTTTCACGTGCCGAGCAAATGGCCATCCTCAACCGGGCCTCGTATGAAATGAGCGCTAGCCTAGATCCAGAAGAGATCTATCGCTCCATTCATCGAGCTGTCTCTGAATTAATGCCGGTTGAGTCCTTTGTGATTTCACTTTTGGATGAAGACCGCAACGAGATTGAAGGCGTCTACCTGGTGGATCCAGATGGTCGTATTCCAAATCAAAGGATACCTTTGGGAGAAGGCCTTAGCGGCCGCGTTATTCAATCCGGTGAACCTCTCCTCATTGCCGATACGCTCAAACAAAAATCAGAAGGGCGCATTTTCGGCAGAGGTGATTCCCGTTCTATCTTGGCTGTGCCCATTAAAATCTCCGGTAAGACAATAGGAATGCTCTCGGCACAGAGCTATCAGCCGAATGCTTATGATGAAGATGACTTGCAAATTTTGAGCACGCTGGCCAACCAGGCGGCCGTAGTGATTCAAAATGGACGTCTCTTTGCCGAGACGCGTCGCCTAGCGGAAGAGCTTGAACAACGTGTGATTGAACGTACAGCTGAGCTGGCGCGCGAACAACGTAACACCGAGACCTTGCTCCGTATTTTGACCGAAGCCTCTTCGACCCTTGATCTGGACCGAGCGCTCAACCGAACCTTAGCCTTACTAAACGATGCAATTGGAGCAGAGCAAGGGAGCATTTTGCTGGTAGATGAGAGTACAAACACCATCCATTATCGCGCTGGTTATGGTTACCTGACCCCTGTGATGACAGAGGGCAGTCGCCCGACTTCCTTCAAAGTGGGAGAAGGGTTGGTAGGATGGGTGATTCAAAATCGCCAGAGTGTTTGCTTGCCGGATGTGACCAAAGATCCACGTTGGAAGACCGTCTCGTTTAGTTCAGGAAGTCATCGTAGCGTGGTGGCTGCTCCACTGCTAGTGGGAGAGGAAGTCATTGGTGCTATCATGGTCTTTCATCGGCAAGTGGGGTATTTCTCTCAAGAACATGTCAATCTGGTGCAGGCAATTGGGGCACAAGTTGCTGTGGCCATCAATAACGCACGTCTCTATGAACTCATACGCGACCAGGCCGAACGCTTGGGTGCTATGGTTCGAGCGGAACAAGTGGAAGCAAGTCGCCAGCAGGCAATCCTAGAAGCAGTGGCCGATGGCGTGTTGGTAACCGACGCGGAGAATCGAATCACCTTCCTCAATCCTTCTGCCGAACGCATTTTACGTCTGCGCGCTGCTAAAATCCTAGGCCAACCGTTGGAACAGTTTGTCGGCTTGTTCGGTTCTGCTGCTCAAGCCTGGATGACAACCATTCGCTCATGGTCTGAAGACCCAACTACATATCAGCCTGGTGAAACCTATGCTGAGCAAATTAAGCTTGAAGATGGGCGAGTGGTTCTCGTTCATCTCTCTCCCGTCATCTGGCGGAATGATTTCTTAGGCACAGTGTCCATCTTTCGCGATATCACGCGCGAGGTCGAGGTGGACCGGCTCAAGTCCGAATTTGTAGCCACTGTTAGTCATGAATTACGGACGCCCATGACCTCAATCAAAGGGTATGTAGACCTTTTACTCATGGGAGCGGCTGGCGCGCTCAATGACAATCAAATTCACTTCCTTGAAGTGGTGCGTTCGAACACAGACCGCTTGAGCGTGCTTGTGAACGACTTGCTCGATATTTCCCGGATTGAGGCCGGGCGGGTGACGCTCTCGTTCCAGCCAGTCGATATTCGAGAGGTAGCAGAGGAAACGGTGGCTGATTTGCTGCATCGGTCGCAAGACGACAACAAGCCTATGGCAATCATGCTGGACGCTTCGCCCGATTTGCCTTACGCCTACGGGGATTTGGAACGAATCCGCCAAATTTTTTCTAACCTGACCGACAATGCCTACAATTACACCCCAGCCGGTGGGGAGATTCAGATAACCATTGAAGTTGTGGACGAGATGCTCCGTGTAGCCGTTCGAGACAACGGCATTGGCATTCCACCCGAAAATCTCAGCCGCGTTTTTGAGCGTTTCTATCGAGGTGAAGATGCTATGGTCCTGGCTACCCCTGGTACCGGTTTGGGTTTATCCATTGTCGAACAGTTGGTGAAAATGCATAACGGCGAGATTTGGGTCGAGAGTGAAGGCATCCCTGGGCGTGGTTCGACGTTTTATTTTACCTTGCCGATTTATCGGTCTGAGGAGTGATTCATGGCTAAGATACTTATTGCGGAAGACGAGCGAGATATTCGAGACTTGATTGTCTTTACTCTTCAATTTTCTGGTTACCAGGTAGCAGCAGCCAGCAATGGCGAAGAGGCGGTCCATTTGGCGCGTCAGGAAAAGCCGGACTTGATTTTGATGGATGTTCGCATGCCTCGCAAAACAGGCTATGAAGCCTGTATGGAACTCAAGGCCGATCCTTCTTTCAAGGATGTCCCGGTCGTGTTTCTCTCCGCAAAAGGACAAGATTCTGAAATCGAGGCCGGTTATCAGGCAGGCGCAACTGCTTATTTGCTCAAGCCCTTTGCTCCCGATCAACTGATCAGTCGCATTCGAGAAATCTTACAAGCACACGGTAAAGCTTCCTGATCATGAGTGTCGTACTGATTGACGAAAAGATTGTGCACTACGAAGTGCTGGGACGAGGCCGCCCCATTCTCTTCTTGCATGGTTGGGTGGGTTCCTGGCGCTATTGGGTACCAGCTATGCAAGCTGCGGCCATGTCTTTTCGCGCTTACGCCATTGACCTTTGGGGCTTTGGCGATTCGGCCAAAGAAGCGGAAGACTACTCTCTGCAAAAGCAAACCGATTTGGTTGAGTCTTTTCTGAGAACCCTGGGTATTGGCAAGATTGCTCTCATCGGACACGGGCTAGGAGCGATTGTTGCCAGCTTGTTTGCTCGTCAGTTCCCGGATGCGGTCGATCGCTTGATGCTTATCAGCGTTCCTTTCGAAATTCGTGCCGTCTCTCCCCGCCTGCGCAATCCCGTCTCTCCTAGCGACCTGGCCGAATGGCTAACTTCGCGCGAGCCGGTCGCTGATCCTGTCCGACAGGATGCTCCTAAGACTGATGTCCAGGCAATTGTCACTTCTTTGAACGGCCTCGATGCTATGAGTCTGCTTCCCATGATGGATACCTATCTAACTCCTTGTCTGGTTGTCCATGGGGAGATGGACCCAGCAGTTGCCATGACGGCTTATGAACGCATTCTGGCTATGCCCGAAACGGTTCATCAGATCGTCCTCGAACATTCCGGGCATTTTCCCATGCTCGATGAAAGTTCCAAATTCAATCGCCTGCTATTTGACTTCCTCTCTCTCGATTCGGGAGAAAGTCCGCGCGAATTGCAGCTCAAGGAAGAATGGAAACGTCGTGTGCGTTGAAGTCAATACAATCGCTTTGCTCGACCTTTGTACTTCGGTGCACTTGGTGCTGAATGGCCTTTTGGCTCTGAATTTCTGGTAAAATTACTAAAGAAATAACAACGGGGAGCCTGCTGGACAGGCTGAGAGGAGCGTGTTGCGCTCGACCCGCTGAACCTGAACCGGGTAATGCCGGCGTAGGGATGTGTTGCTTGATGAATCCTCCCCCCTCGCCGGTGGAGGGTTTCGTTTTATAAGACAAGTTCTTGGAATAGCCTATCAACGTCGCGCCAGCAAGTCTTAGACCGGGAGAGCTGTTCTTGAGAAGCGTAGAACATCGGCTTGGATGGTTTTTCTTATGGAAACATCGCGCATCTTGATTTTTGTCAATGGTACTCTTCCTGACCCAGAGGCCGCACGTCGCGTGGTACGGCCGGATGATGTTCTTCTTGCTGCAGATGGAGGTGCCCTGCATGCTTACCGTCTCGGCTTTAGGCCGAGCGTGGTGCTTGGCGACCTCGACTCCCTGGATGAGCCTCTACGTCGGGAACTGGAAGCTGCAGGCACGATTTTCTTGACTTTTCCTCGCACCAAAGATGAAACCGACTTGGAGCTAGCGCTCAAGTATGCTCTGCAGCGTCAGGGACGAGCAATTGTCCTTGTAGGTGCGCTGGGAGGCAGACTCGACCAGACTCTGGCCAATTTGGCGCTTTTGAGTCAGCCACGTCTGGCCGAGTGGGAAGTGCGTTGCGATGACGGGGTAGAAGAAGTCTTTTTTGTGCGCTCTCGTGCCGAGGTCGATGGTGTTCCTGGTGAGGTGATTTCACTCCTTCCCTGGGGCCGGCCGGTGACCGGGATTCGCACTTGGGGTTTGCGTTGGGCGCTTCAAGGGGAAACGCTCTACCCCGACCGTACGCGCGGCATTAGCAATGAATTTGTGGAAGAAAAAGCGGTTATCGAAATCCAAAGTGGCCTGTTGTTGGTTGTCCATCGTCGTTCCTAACCAGCACCTTGAAGCGCTGCAACTTATTTCGGATGCTCAACTCCACTTATATCCCATTTGTACACTCAAAAAAGGAGGCCTATGAGACTTAAATTCCTTCTTCTCATCTTGCTCTCTTTAGCCCTTGCCGCTTGCACCCCTTCAAAGCCCAGGACATTGACTGTCATGACGCACGATTCTTTTGCCGTCAGCGAAGAAGTCATCGCCGCGTTTGAACGAGAAAACAATGTCACCGTGGTCTTCCTCGCCAGCGGCGATACGGGCGAAGCGCTCAATAAAGCCATTCTGAGTAAAGAAGCACCCATTGCAGATGTCTTCTTCGGCGTAGATAACACCTTCCTCTCCCGCGCGCTGGAGGCCGGCATCTTCGAGCCGTATAACTCCCCACTCCTGGCCGAAATCCCTGCCGAATTCCGCCTGGACCCGCAAAACCGCGCCCTGCCGGTAGATTATGGGGATGTGTGCATCAACTACGATAAAGCCTGGTTTGCCCAAAAGGGCTTGCCTGTGCCGACTTCGCTTGATGACCTGCTGAAACCAGAATACAAGGAACTGCTCGTGGTCGAAAACCCCGCCACGTCCTCGCCAGGCCTGGCCTTTCTGCTGGCCACTATCGCGAAATACGGAGACCCTGGCTATCTGGACTACTGGAAAGCCCTGCGCGAGAACGG
>JANWWB010000269.1 GCA_025056515.1 Anaerolineales bacterium | reverse complement strand
GCACCGGTTGCAAGTAGGACAGCCAGGGGATGCTGCCCCAACCCATCGGCTCGACCAAAATCGGAGTCTCGGAATCGACCGCACGAATGGCGACAACGAGGCGGGGATAGAATCGATTCCAGTCGTAGAGAGTACCGGCATAACGCGGGTAGAATTCGCTCGGCGCGTAGATCTGGAGCATCACATCTTCGGCATTCGGCTCCACCATCAGGTCATAGCCGACCACCACCGGATGGCCGCGATAACGTTCAGCGGTGTAGCGCCACATCTCGACCCAAGCATCCTGCGCAGCCTGTTCGGTCCACACACTTTCGACCAGGAGAGATGGGTCAAACCAGACGCCTGCGCCATCCCGGTAGAAGGTAAAATCGCTGCGCCCTGGGCCAGTGCGGAAAGCAATGACAGCGAAGAGTCCCGCCCGTTCTGCCATGGTGAGCAAGGCATCCAGATTAGCCTGCGCGCCTTCATCAAGGGTATAGGGTGGGCGCTCGGTAAAGAGGCCGGGGATGGAAAGGTTGACATAGTTGGCGCCTGCTGCCGCCAACCGGTCGAAGTCGGCCTGTGTATAAGGCGGACCGATGTGCCCATCACCGAGCAGTTCGTAGTCCAAATCGGGGATACGGATGCGCTGCCAGATATTCGCCCCACGTAGCTGCGTCCCGTTCGTCCAGAGAGACCATTTGTCTGGGGTAGAGGTCGGAGCAGGGCCGGTCGATGAGGCTTCAGGAGAAAAAGCCGGCGTGTGTGTCCGGTCATCCAACAAGAGCGGTGTCGGTGAGGAAGGCGATATGGCTTGGCAAGCAGTCAAAAGCAAAATCAGAAAAAAGACCGTTTGAGGAAAGAAGCGTCTCATATCACCCTCTCGATAACAAAGTCAAGGCATCACGGCCAGCCATCCGCTGGGTGGCAGGAGAAAGGAAGCGGTTTGTGGCACGCCGACAAAGTCCTGGCGTGCGCCGTCCACCATAGCGCTGAAATCCGCCCAAGAAGGGCGAAAGTTCAATTCAACCGACCAGAATTCTATCGGGTGACGGTTGACATAGACTTGCAAACCGTTGTTGTATTCTATCAAAATCTGCTCTAACTGCCCTGCGGCAACAGCGCGCTCCACCGGGACGAGTTCACCGTTCACGCGGTACAGAATCGTTACCGGCCGCGCCGAAGCGCAGAGACGGTGGATCGACCCTACCAGCCGGGCTTCCCGCTCGGCCCAAGCCAACCAAGATTCGGCGGAGTCGAATAATTCCGGTGAATCGACATAGCCAGCATGACAGAAAGCAATTTCAGTAGCCATATAGTGGTAGTGGTCTTCCAGCGTGTAACCCGACCAGCGAGGTTGCTCATCTTGCGCGAAGTAGTACGGAAAGTACCCTACGCCGTAGCTGACCATCAGGGGATGCAGGCGCAGCAGGGCAAAATCCACCAGCGGCGGGACGCGCCATCCACCCTGGCTCAGGTCAGGCTGGTAGGCGGCGGCGACGCCATCCACCAGACCGGCGTAGAGAAAGTGCGCGCCGCCCTCACCGATTACAGGTCCGGCGTGCGCAGCGCGCAGCAAATCCAACACCTCGGAATAAGCCCGGAAAACCGGCAAAAAGCGAGCGCGGTTGGGATAGCGTGCATGATAGTCCGTTTTCTCCCAAGGCGGGACGGCGGTGAGCACGTCCACAAAAGCAGCAGTCGTTCCGTAGCGGCGGTGGATATCGGGAGAAATCTGACGGGCAAAATCCAGGGCGCGGAAGGGGCTGAGCAGGTGCGATTGCAGACCGGTCGTCTGGTTGAACCAGGCCGGGCGGGGACGACCTTCGGAATCCAGTGCCAAGTCCTCCGGAGAACCGATGTCGGCGTTTGGGTAGAAATCGGTATAGTTCTCGTGGACGGCGAACAGGTAACCGGCCTGACGGGCAGCCTCGGCCAGATTGCGCAATCCTTCGTCTCCGCCCCATTCGGCCCGCGCCGGCAAGATGGAAGGATAACAATCGTCATAACCACAGCGCTGCCAGGTGTGACGAATCACCAACAGGTCCCGCACGCCGCGCCGATGCAGTTCTTCGATCAAAGCCTGGCTTTCGCTGAAAGGCGCTTCGGTCCAGATGTCAATCAGCGTGTGGCCTGTCAGCGTCTCCCGGTAGGGCGAGGGGAGATTGGGAACGACGGGAAGGACATCGGCCAGGCGGTCAGAGACCGTCAGGTAGATAACCTCGCGCAGAGGCAAGCGCACACCGGCAGTATCCAGTTCGTAGAAGGCCATCTGGCTGAAATGGAAAGAGCGTTCGGAGTACGGCAAGCTGACTTTTTCATAGCGAGAGGCGGCAGACTGTATCCAGTCAAAATACAGAGAAACGAAAAGCCCCTCGTAAAAGAGCAGATCAAAGGTCGCCAGGTAGGGGATGGAGAGGATGCGCGCTCCGGGCGTGGCTTCGCTGCGGTCGAGGGAAAACGCGCCCATCAGTCCCCCTGTGGCTTCCACGGCAATCCGCAGCGTCTTACCATGGATAGAGAAGCGGTACGTGTAGGCGACCTGCTGCTCGTCTCTTCCGGCCTGCCAGGTGATTTCCAGCCCGTCGGGGGTGAGGCGCGGTTCGGTATGAGACCAGATGAGGGTTTCCGAACTCCAAATAGGAATTTCCCGATCGCCGAAGACGAAAATCGGGCCGCCGAAGAAACTGGGCCAGAAGGGCGGCAGGCCACCGGTTTCAACCATTAGGTCGTGGAGCGAACCGGTTTCTGGCGTGTAGCGGTAGCGCAGATTCTGGCTCCCAGTGGCGCACTCAAAGACCCATGAGTTCGCTTCGGCGACAATGCGGTTGGCGCATTCCGTTTCGGGCGCGGGCGGGGCGGCGGGACCGGCTAACCCTTGCGCCGGTAATGAGGGCGCAGAGAGGATGGAGGTAGCAATGGGAGAGAGAGTCGGGAAAAGCGCCGTCGCCGGCTGGCTGCTTGGCGCTTGTGGGGCAGCACAGGAAGAAAGCAAAAGGAAGAGAACCAGGGCGAGGCCAACAGCATAGCGCATTGCTGCTCCGTTCAAGAGGACGTTCCCGAACGCCGGAAGTGCTTCCATAAGAACTCCAAGCATCAACCCCGCATAGCCTAGGATGACGGAGTAAATGTGAAAAGCAAAGCGCCAGTCGGAGTCAGCGATAAGCGATTGTCCCAACAAGACCAGGACGATATAGACCAAGCCATAGCGGACGATGAATCCTTGCACAGAGCGCCTTTGGAGCAAGAACATCAGCGGGACGAGCGCCATACAGGCCCAATAGGCGAACATGCCCATCTGGCTGGCTTGGGGGTTGCCCCAGGGAGAATTGCCAATCAGAAACCACTCCACCATCAGGCCGGTGAAGCCGAAGAGCGCCGTATACAACGGTAGAAACGCCAGACGTTTGCGCAGCAGAGAGAGCATCGGCCGTGTAAGCAGATAGACACCTGTCAGATAGAGGGCATTGAACCCCAGCGAGCCGAAAAAGTTGCGCAGGTCACTGCGCAGGAAGACTGAAAACTGCCATTCGCCAACGGCGGCGGTGAGCAGGCCGAGGAGGAGAAAGCGCAAAAAGGTTTTCATTCTAAGGCTCTCCCCAAACAACCTCCAGGCGTGGACGACCGGCAGCATTCCAATCGCCGGTATCCGAAGAGACAAAATACTTGCCGCTGTGGTATGCCGAACCGGATTCATAAAGAACGAGGCGGAGTGGTTCTCTGCGAGCATAGGCGCGCGCCACAGCATAGGTCACATCCCAGGAGCGCGGTATCCCCGGCCAGCCCGGATGTTCGGTGATCGGGTCGACCCACGTTCCACCGATATTCTCATAGGCGAGGGGAGCGTTGTTCCAGGTGATCGTTTCTTCCTGCCAATCTTCTGCAGCAATCAAAACCTGAATCCATGAGGGGCGCGCTTGGTCTCCGCCGGCACTGCCGAACTGATAGAGCGTCAGCGTAGCCGAGACGATTCTCTTGCCTGCCGGAAGTCCCTCTAGGGAGAAGGTGATGTAATACTTGGAAAAACATGGCCAGTCGGCGACATCCGATTGATTTTGGATGTTGAAATCTGGCGCGTGGCCGTAATTCCGGTTGGCCCACTCGTTCCAAATGTGATTTTCGTCTCCCGGGCATTGGTTGGAACTGGCGCCGCCGACATCGGCATCCGGAACAAGCGGACTATCCTGGGTCGGGCGGACAATGAGAAGTGAACCGGTTGCAGAAGCGTCCCTGTGATATTCCGGCAGGCCGAAGCGCAACCACCCCCAGCAAGCGGGCATCTCAGCACGGAAGGAGGGTGGCCAGAATTGTTCAGGGAGAACGGGGCCATCCTGCTCATCCCGGTCATGGGTGATGACTGCTATCCGCCAGGTGGTACCCTCCACAGGCGCGGTCACAAGGCCTAAGACGGAAAACGGAACGGTAAACCCCATTGCCCAGCCACGGTCGGTATCCTCGTTGTTGTTAAGGGCATTGCCACGCCAGCCGGGGATGGCTTCGAAGGCAAGCTCGGTCAGCTCCCAGTTTGCACCGTTCCAACGGTAGGCCGCGCGTCGCTCAGGGGATGGTTCGCCATATAACTGAGCGACAAATTTCCAGGAGGCCGGCGAAAGCGCCTCACCGCCAGAGGTATCCAGAAACAAGGTCACTGCATCCCAGTCCGTCAAGCGCTGCTGCACAGGTTGCTCCTCGTACCAGAGATGGCGGTCAAAAATAGCCAAATACACATACAAATAGGCATCGTTATAACCGACCCGAATATCGGTAAAGTTGCTCTCTGGTGAGAGATAGCCGAACCAAGCAATAGAAGTTTGTTCAAAGGGCACTTCCTGGGCGCCGAACCCCGGCGCGTTGATGCGCGGCTGGAGGTCCGGATTGCAACCGGTAGAAAAGACCAAGGGGGGTGGGCTGCCCCAGTCAGCGCTCGGCGTTGGGAGGGGGACGTCAGCTGAAGGTCGGCAACCGACAATCAGCAGGAAAATGGTTAACAGAAGCGAACCCACCCTATCAATACGGTTTTCGGGGGTCATATTTGCTCCTTTCAGGGGATGGTCAACCGATGGATTTGCCCAGGTTCTAGGACGTAGATAGCCGGGTCGCCCTGATACCAGGAAATGGTTCCGGTTACCGATACAGTCTGACCAACCTCATAGAGCGTTTCGGGCGCAGCGGAAAAGTTGGACCAGGCCGATTTCGGGATGAGCGCCTTAAAAGCACCCTGATGTGGGTGAGCAAAGCCCAATAGAACGTACTTGCCGTTGTTAAAGACGTACTGGATCGTTCCCCAAACCGTTACCATCTGACCATCCCAGCGGCGCGCTTCGGTGTAGGGAATAACCGCAACCGGGCCGGTCACCAGGGAGGGCGCTGCGTGTACAACCGGCCAACTTGCTCCGGCCGAAGCAGGTGGTTGACCGCTGGTCAGGGCTATGATAGCGCCATCGCAACTGCGAAAATACAAGTTGTCATTACTGATCACCCAAACAGCATATTCACTCCAGTAGCGGACATACACTGCGCACATGCCGTAGTAGATATAAAAGCCTAAATCGTAGCCGCGCGTGTTTTCCAAACCGCTAGCGCAATAGTGGGAAGGAGTAAAAGGACAGGCGCCGGCGTTATCCTGCGAGGTCACAACAGTTGCCAAGCGTTCGCTAGGGATTTTATGGTCGAAACTACCATATCGCTCAGAACGATCGAGGAGACGTAAAGCAAAGCCTGCCTCCCAGTGCCCACCGAAAAGGTAATCACCTGCCATGGAGATATTTGGTTGTTCATCGGTGAGTAGGAACGGATCGGAGCTGCCGGGTGGCCAATCAAAAGCGATAAAGCGCACATCGCCGCCCTGCAAGCCAGAGACCGTGCGGTCATCGAGCATCATCTCGCCGAAATGCGAATCCCAACGGGCATCGTAAGCATGTTTGGCACGGATGACGATATAGACGACTTCCTGGCCAGTTTCCAGGCGCTTGACGACCGGCTGCGGCCCCATAGGGATATAGCCGCCATCGCCGTATCCACCATGTCCCACATTGGCAAGGAACGGTATCCTTCCATCGTCCAGGTCGAGAACAAAGAGCGCCTGGTCTCCCGGATTTTCGGTCAGAAAACGGCGCATTTCAGGGTTGGTCTGAGGCCAATCCTGCCAGATACGTTCCCAATCGAGGCGCACTTTGATCAAGACATAACCGGCATTCTCGGCGATGACCGGCCAGCCGTAGCGGTATTCGGTGGGGTCTTCGAATTTCCGGTCAGGATGCACCGGACGAACGCGCCAGCGCAAAGTGCCATTGGATCCATCAACAGCGTGGACGTAGAGATCTGGCTCGGTTGCAACGACGACCAGGTTGCGCGAGGGCGAGTAAGCGGGCGGGACGGCCACCTGCGCCCCAGCATCGTACCGCCAAAGCAATTCCATGGTCTGGGTCTGAACAGCAAAGACAGCGCTACCCATGGAGAAGAAGAGGCGGTCACCGCTCAGGGCCGGAGGCAAAGGCAGGTCGCTGCTTTGGCCGGAGTTGAATTCTCCCAACAGCGCGCCATCGGCGGCATTCAATTTATATAATCGTCCATTCGCCGAGAGGGCAAAGACTGTCTGTGTATGCGCATCATAGGCGAGGGTCGAACGCACATCTCCCAGTCCAGCTCGCTGCCAGACTTGTTCGCCGGTAGCCTCATCCAGGGCAAAAACCCCATCTACACCGGCAGCGATATACACGCGACCTCTGCCAGTAACCGGCTGCACGTTGCGCGGTAACGAACCGCTCGAGGTCACTTTGCGAACACGACCGCGCTCGTCCACCCCGTTCCAAATCCAACGCACGCGCCAAGGGTACGGTACGACTTGAGAGGTGTAGCCGGTATGCTGGGCATCATGGGCATGCTGGCTCCATTCCGAACTAGAGGCCGGAGAAACAGGTGATGCAGAAGTTGCGACGGGCGTTGCGGATGGGTTGGTTGTCAGCACGAAGGTCGTCTGAGGCTCGGCGGATGGACTTGCGGTCGGCGAGGCATAGGTGTTAGATGGCTCTACAGGAATAGGCAACGAAGACAAGCATCCGTCCCCCAGAAGCATCCCTAACATAACACAGAGCACGACCTGCCATTTCAGTTTCATTGTACACGCTCCTCTTGCTGACTTTGTCATTTGCTATAAACGGAAATGTCTTCAACAAACGATTATAGAAAATATAGCACATCGGCTCAGAGAGCGCAGTAGAGCATTTTTCCTAGCACGGTGTTGGCAGCGAAAAGAAAGCGTCCACAATCAGACGGGTCGCGTCCAGGTTGCGGCTTTGCACCCCAGCGGCAAGCACTTGGTCAGGACGCAGCGACCAAGTGTGTCGGCCCTTATGGATTTTCGATTCGCCGGCGACGTTCGTTGCCGCAAAAGCCCTCTAGTATGGGCAGGATGCCAATGCCGGGTCGAAGAGCGGAGTAGCGGAAGTTTCGGTCAAGTCGTTTGGGGTGTTACCTAGGGCACGTTTCCATTGCCCCTGTTCGCCATCGAGTCGCCTTGGCGGCTGTAAGCTTGCTGAAGCCCTCGGTGTCGAGCGGGCAGCACAGGTCAGAACAGAGAGATCGAGGCTATATTCACTGACATAAGCTGGATCGGCTGTGACGTTCGAAATGATGTCGGCGCCTGCTGAGTGTCCGAGCAGGGCAATGCGGTTTGGATTACCGCCATAGAAGGCGATATTCTTATGCACCCACGCCTGCGGCCGCCACGTCCATGAAGTGGTCTGTAAATTGCGCTGCGCCTGTATCAGGCGCGCTCAGCCAGGAGTTGACGCTGAGCAGAATCCACCCTGCGTGTTGAAAAGCGTGATTTTATGGCTCGTTTGATTGGCTTGATTGCCGACGACATAGTCACCACCATGAACCCACATCACCATCGGAGCGTTTTGGGCATTGGCAGGGATGTACAGGTCGAGACCGAGCAGGTAGGGTTCAACGCCAAGGATGGCATTGTCAAGGAAATCGTAATACGCAGCGCAGAAAAGGCCGGCGTGAGCGTCATCTACCTGGAGGCGCAACTCACATGCAAGGGCAAACAAAGTAAAAATGATGATAACAGGTAATCGATTCACAGCAAAGCATAATAAAAAGCCTGTGTTTCTCGGCACCTCTCAAGTGACTTCAAGAAAACCCATTTTTTTATAAGGGCTTGACTTTGGGAAACGTTTGACTGAGAAAGTGATCAAGTGAAAAGAGAGAACTTGCTGTTAGTATGCAAGTGTCCCTAAGAGCAGAAAAGTGACTTCTACGGCCTATAGCTTGTCATCAGGCAGTTGTCAATCTAAGGTATAGTTAGCCCGCCTTGTTTAGAATTCCTTTTCGCAGGAGCTCCACGTATGCACATAGTGAATATCACTTCGACCTTACGCATTTGCACATTTTTTCTCGTGGCAATGTTTTTGCTCTCTTGCACCACAACACAGCAAGAAGCAGGCACTGTCCTGACCCCTTCGCCTGCTTTTACTCAGTCGTTCACAGGCACTCCAAGTTCTACGCCTGTCACACTCTCGACCCTTACCTCTGCGCCAATTTCCCCATTTCCTGTTATCCGTAACCGGCCAGGAGATCTGTACGAGACGGTTTTTACCATTCCTGTAGGAGAAGAAGGAGTAACGTACCAGGGAGTAGGCATTCCTGATATGGCGATAACCGGTCCGAATGCATTGGCGATCTTGCCGGATGGAAGCTTTGTTATCGCCGATCTGGTTGGCAATCGCCTGTTACGTTACGACTCCGCCGGACAGCTTCTTAGAACGATTGAACTGGAGACGATTGGGATTATCAATGTCTCGGACTTAAGAGCGAGCAAAACAGAATTAGTCCTCTTAGAAATTAGTTTCGAAGATTCTCCGACCAGATATCGGGTAAATCGCCTTACATTCGACGGAAGATTGATTGCCGGTTATGA
>JANWWB010000213.1 GCA_025056515.1 Anaerolineales bacterium | reverse complement strand
GACATCCATGCCGTCCACGCGCCCGTTCTTCATTCCATAGCCCTCGGCTTTTTGTCGAATCTCACTGACAGCAGAGGCGCGCTCGACCGAGGTCCCCATGCCATACTGGTTATTTTCGCAAACCCATAGAACGCGCAAATTCCAAAGCATCGAGACATTGAGCGCCTCGTGGAAGTAGCCGATGTTGGTCGCTCCATCGCCGAACATGCAGATAGTGACGTTGTCGTTGCCCTGGTATTGGTCGCCGAGTGCCATCCCGGCGGCAATCGGCAAATGCCCCCCGACAATCGCATGCCCACCCCACATGTTCTTCTCGACCGAGGCCATGTGCATCGAGCCGCCCTTACCTTTGGACATCCCGGTCACTTTGCCGAGTAACTCAGCCATCACCTGATTGGCTGAGATACCACAGTTGATTGCTACACCGTGGTCACGATAGGCAGTAATTACTCGATCACGCGGCTCACGGGCAGCAATCACGCCAGTCGAAACAGCTTCCTGACCAATATACAGGTGCATAAATCCGCCGATTTTGCCGGCCTGATACAATTCAGCGCCGCGTTCCTCAACGCGGCGTATCAAAACCATTTCATAGTACATTTGTAGTAGTTTTTCTTTGTCCATACCCACTCCGCAAAATACAGAGAAATTATATCGGATTTTTTGTGGTTTTGCGTTAGAGATTTGCTAATCTCGGCGTTGACGCCACCTATTTTCCAAAGTAAAATAACAGCACTTCGATGGGGAGTAGCCGCCCGGCTCTTCGGGATGGGCAGTCGTCAGTACGGAAAAACTCCCGGCTGTCCAAGAGAAGCGCAAGACCATCGCTTGCTAGGAGCGCTGGTCTTTTTTGTTCACTCGAATCTTGACAGAACATCTTCTCTTATCATGGAACAATTACAAACCATCGAAGCAGATATGCTAACCGGTATCCAATCCCTCCACGATATCTGGGGCTGGTTCGGAGACATTCCATCGCTTGCCTGCAAAAACATTCGCAGCATCCACGTAGCGAAGTTGCCCTTTGGTTTGTTGACTGAACACGCCTCTACGAGAAGCGACTCTCGCTGGGGATGCTCTTCTCGAGCAGATGTTTCGCTACCTCTGGTAGCAGGATGGGTTTATGTGCCACGTACGTGGCCTGCCGTTTGGGTAGGCGGTCAATTGGTAGCCAGGTTCGACCGCTGGTTGTGGATGAATTCTGGCTACCCCCTGCACACCGAAAGAAATTCCAACGCTCAGAAGCGGGAAGGGTGTGAGAAAGCTCGAACAGGAGTGGCTGCTCATCAGCCCTCAACGGACTTGCTCGTTTCTCTTCCTGTGGGAGAGCAGCGTTCTCGTGCTGGTGTTACCCTTCCGCTCAAGCGGCGCGATTTGTCGAGTCAAGCTATGTGTAAGACCGACAAGCGGCGCAAGAGCGACACTTGGACTGAAAGGAGGTCGGAATGTCCCCTGAATCCACCCCTAAGCCTCGTCCATCGCCGATCCGCCGTTTCTGGAAACCCGCTCTAGCTACCGGAGCCGGCGGCTCAGCTATTCTGATCTGGCTTGAGGAAATTATTGCCTTGGCCGTGGAAATCTTCAGCATCATCCTCGTAGCCATCCTGGGTGGGGTGATTTTCTTATTCAATCATCTTGTCTTCAAAAACCGTTTTCCCCGCAGAGAAGATTTGCAAAATCCATCTAACGGAGGAAAGAAGCATTGACTTATGAAACCCGACACCTTATGGCATACCCTGAGCATCGAAGAGACCCTGAAACGAGTCCACAGCCAGCTGCAAGGCTTGAGCAGCCACGAGGCTTCTCAACGGCTTTCAGCATACGGCCCGAACGAACTGCAAGCCACTCATCGCGTCTCCGCTTGGGAGATTCTGCTGGAGCAATTCAAGAATGTGCTCATCCTCATCCTGTTAGCAGCAACGGGTATTTCCCTTTTGTTGGGGCATGGCATCGAATCTATCGTCATTGCCATCATTGTCCTGTTTGCGGTTTTGCTAGGGTTCATCCAGGAATACCGTGCCGAACGTGCCATTGAGGCACTCAAGCAGATGACTGCGCCTACGGCTACGGTCCTGCGCGACGGCGAGGAGGTGAGGATCCCAGCCCGCGACCTGGTCCCCGGTGATGTTATCGTCCTGCATACCGGCGACCGTGTCCCGGCTGATGCGCGCTTGCTGGAAGCAATCAACCTGCAGGTGGAAGAGGCCGCGCTAACCGGAGAATCGGTGCCGGTGGAGAAGCACACGCAGCCGATTCCGAAGGACGATGTGGCTATTGGTGACCGCAGAAACATGGTCTATGCCGGGACGGCGGTCACTTATGGACGCGGGCGCGCCCTGGTGGTCGCGACCGGGATGCAGACCGAGTTTGGAAAGATTGCCCAACTCCTACAAACAGTTGAGACCAGTAAGACCCCCCTCCAGCAAAACCTGGATAAAGTGGGGACTGTTCTAGCGCGCGCTGCGCTGGTAGTGGTGCTGCTCATCGTCATTCTCGGCCTGGTGCGCGGGCAACCCTTCATCGAAATGCTCATCTTCGGCATTGCCCTGGCAGTGGCAGTCGTTCCTGAAGCTTTACCGGCTGTAGTGACAATCTCCCTGGCTATCGGCGTACAAAGGATGGCCAAGCGCAACGCCCTCATTCGCCGCCTGCCCGCCGTCGAAACGCTCGGCAGCACCTCGGTCATTTGCTCGGACAAAACCGGCACTCTGACCCGCGACGAAATGACGGTGCGCAAGATTTACGTTGCCGGTCAAATTTTCCACGTTTCGGGGGCAGGGTACAAACCGGAGGGCGAGTTTTCGATAGATGGCAACACTCCCACGCCGCCGACAGAAGCCCTGCGTCAACTGCTCACAGCCGCCGTCCTAGCTTCAGACACGCGCCTGATGCGCAGCAGGAAGGACGCCTCAGATGGATGGGATATCAAGGGCGATCCGACCGAAGGTGCCCTGGTTGTCGCCGCAGCAAAAGCAGGTTTGTGGAAAGACGAACTCGATGCCACCTATCCGCGGGTAGGCGAAATTCCCTTCACCTCCGAAACGAAACGGATGACCACGATCCATCGAGCCGGGAATAATCAGGTAGCCTACGGCAAGGGCGCGCCGGAGGTTATTTTGAACAGCTGCGATCGGCAACTGACCGCCGACGGCATCGTTCCACTGGACGCGGAGGGGCGCGAACGGATTCTCGCCATCGCCCAGAGCATGGCAGACGAGGCCCTGCGCGTCCTGGGAATCGCCTTTAAACCCGAAGCTACGCTTGAAAAGGCTGAGACGAATATGGTCTTCCTAGGGCTGGCCGGCATGATCGACCCACCCCGTCCCGAAGCCAAAGCCGCGATTGCAGTTTGCGAACAGGCCGGCATACGACCGGTGATGATCACCGGCGACCATCCCAGCACGGCGCGGGCAGTGGCGCGCGAATTGGGCCTGCTCAAGACCGGACGCGTCGTTACCGGCGCGGAACTGGACCAAATCAGCGACGAGCAATTCACGAAGGAAGTGGAAACGATTGACGTGTACGCGCGCGTCTCTCCGGCGCATAAACTGCGCGTGGTGACGGCGCTGCAGGCCAACGGTCATATCGTGGCGATGACCGGTGACGGGGTCAATGACGCCCCCGCCCTTAAAAAAGCCGACATCGGCGTCGCCATGGGCATCACCGGCACGGATGTAACCAAAGAAGCAGCTGCCATGACCCTGACCGACGATAACTTTGCTTCAATTGTCGCCGCGGTGGAAGAAGGGCGTGGCGTCTTCGGCAACATCAAGAAATACCTCATGTACCTGCTTTCGTCCAACATTGGTGAGATTCTGCTCATGGCCGGTTCGGCACTGCTCGGCCTCCCCCTGCCCCTGACGGCGGTGCAAATTCTATACGTCAACCTGGCAACCGACGGCCTGCCCGCCTTGGCGCTCTCGGTGGACCCGCCCGAAGCCGACTTAATGAAACGCAAGCCGCGCAACCCGCGTACCGGCATTTTCACCCGACCGGTTGTCACGCTCATGACGCTTGGCGGAATTTGGTCGGCGATTATTAACCTGGGTCTGTTCACCTGGGCTCTCCATTCCGGACGGAGTCTCCAAGAAGCCATGACGATGACCTTCGTCTCACTGGTGCTGATTCAGTTCTTCAAGGCCTATAACTTCCGTTCCGACCGTCATTCGGTCTTCCAAAGACCATTCGCTAATAAATGGCTGAACCTGGCGATTCTCTGGGAAATCAGCCTGCTTCTACTGATTGTATACTTGCCCTTCCTGCACGAGCCATTCAATACCTATTCGCTTCCGCTTGGGGACTGGTTGATTGTCCTTGCTTTGGCGCTGACGATCATGCCTGTCCTTGAACTAGCCAAGTGGATGGAGCGGCGAGGCTGGCTAGGGAAAATGGATTCCTGACAAAAAATGACCGGCGCACTTCGAAAGGAGTGCGCCATTTTGTTTTTCATCGCAGCAACCGGTCCTCCCTCACGTGCATTTTGGGGAAAGTCAAACCAGCTGCTTGGCTTGATCATTCAGCCAAAAGTACCACCACGGGCGCATGATTACGCCAGTGTCTACAAGCTACGGAAAGCCTTTCTGGATGAAATCGAGTTTGCCCTTTTAGCGACTATGTTGCAGCATTCAACCAGTCTCAGCAAACACTCATGACAGCAAACCTATGCATTATACTGGCCCCAGTTGCGAGTCCCTTGAGCCGACTAACCTGACGCCCGTAATCTTTGCTTCTGTGCTCTGTTGCAAACATCGGTTATTGTGTCACTGCGAGCGCAGCGCCTGCCCCGAGCGAAGCGTGGGGGAAGCAGTCTCCGGATTGCCAGGAGATTGCTTCGGCGGCTACGCCGCCTCGCAAAGACGCTAAATGAGAGTTCGACCCCTTGCAACGGAGCATTGCTTCTGCAAACAGATCCCAGACAACCCCATCACACCGGTAGTCGCTTCTCTGTGTTATGGAGGAGAGAGCTAGGGAAAGAGCAGTCGTTAAAGACCTGCTTAGCTGAGGAAAGTACGAAGGGTACCCCCTAGATCTCGAACCCCCATCCTTCTGATCCACCATCAGACGTTCCGCCGATTGAACGATCGCACCGTCTATAGCAGATGGGTTACACCATTCGGATTATGCCTCAGTCAGGATTTTCATCACAACCGCATATACTTCCGTTCGCGAGACGGTTACCTGCTGGCCGCGTTTCAAATCTTTGACCGTCACCTGCCCTGTGGCCAATTCATCCGGCCCCAAGACAAGCACCGCTTGCATGCCGAGTCGGTCGGCGTATTTAAACTGCTTGGGCAATTTGGCCGATTCGGGATAGGTGGCGACGAACAAGCCACTGCGACGCAGCTCAGCAGCTAAGCGCAGGGTTTCGGGCAAGAGCTCTGAAGAGAAAACGGTTACGAGGACCGAAGCCGGTTGGACACGCAAAGGTGGAATCAATCCCAGTTCGGACAAAATAATCCCGATTACGACATCGCCCATAGCAAATCCGACCCCCGAGAGCGGGTCGCCGCCAACATCAGCAAGCAAGTTATCATAACGCCCGCCGCCCAGGATGGCGCGCCGCACTCCACCGGTGATGTCGAACGCTTCAAAAACGGTACCAGTATAGTAAAGCAGGCCACGCATGATGTTAGGGTCGAATTGCACATAGTCAGCGACATCGAGCGCTCTCAGGACTTCGAACAGGCGGGTTAGCTCTTCGGATTGTTGCCAGAGCGCTTCGTTTGCCAACAATGACTTTAGACCGTTGAGTTGCGCTCCTGAGAGGCCAATTTCAGTCGCATACTCTTCCCATTCAGCAGCTTCCATTTTGGAGCGGCGATCTACCAAGGTCGCAACTTCGCCCCTTTTCTCAGGCGGGATTCCCAGCCGCTCGAACTCTGCTTCCATCAAACGACGGTTATTCACGAAAATGCGTGCCTGTGCCGGAGTCAGCCCGACGGTGCGCAGAAATTCAGCCGCAATCGCAACCAATTCTGCATCGGCTTCAGGTGAGTTGACACCCAACATGTCAATATTCCACTGAAAGAACTCGCGACTACGACCTCGCTGCATCTTTTCATAACGCCAAAACGGACCAAATGACCACCAGCGCAGTGGAAAGACCAATTCACCTTGTTTCTGCGCAACCATACGTGCCAGAGAGGGGGTAAGCTCAGGACGCAAAGTAATCTCATCGCCGCCACGGTCGGTGAAAACATAGGATTGCTTCTTGACCAATTCCTCGCCCGACTTCGCCGCATAAAGCGCCAACGGTTCCAGGATAGGCGCTTCGTACTCTTGATATCCAAACGACTCCGAAACACGCCGAACCGTTTGATAAAGCCAAGTACGCACGGCCATCTGCGGCGGGTAGAAGTCACGCGTGCCTTTGACGGGAGGAATGACCGCTTTCATAGAAAATCTCCAAAACCAGTTTGAATACGTGCTTGCTCAGGCCATTCATGCAAGAAGGGAAGCAAGGTTCGGAAAGAGCGCTTCAATTCTAGCATAAAGTAGGAGGTCTGATATAATTCTCAGAAATACCGGTATCCCCTCACGTCCTTTCTAGCACTAGAAGACACATCCGTTATAAAGATACCGTGGTGTATGGTGATCAAATTCGGCCTTTCCTTCTCCATCCAAGGGTCCTCTTGGAGACAAGAAAGCCGGAACAAGGGAAGAGCATGCTGCCTGTACAAGACTACATAGGGAGAAGACAAGCTATGGAATCAAGGGCTACTCTTGAGGGATTGAAAAAAACGATTGTGTTTCCGTTCTACTCGCCTAGCTGGGGAATGAAAGCGGTAATTGGGTCAGCGTTGGCCTTTGCGAACTACATCCTTCCACTCATACCATCAATACCCTTGCTAGGATATGCCGGCCAAATAACCAGGCGGGTTACCACATCGGACGAAGATCCCTCTCTGGGTGAGTGGGACGATTGGGGACGTTTCTTTTCAGAAGGCTTGAAAATCGTCGGCGCCGTTTTCCTCTATGAATTACCTGCTCTTCTCCTGGTCGCACTCAGCGTTACCCTGATGGTATTGGGTGTGTTCCTTCCTCTCGAGTCGTCGAGCGAGGACGCGCTCTTTTTGGCCTTCATGCTGATTTACCTAGCAGGATTATTCCTCTTTTACTTCGGACTGGTGCTGACGTTTGTGCTGGCCATTTTCATGGCGCCTGCGCTAGCCCACATGCTCTACACCGGAGAATTTCGATCGGCTTTCGCAATCAGAGAATGGTGGCCAATTTTTAAAGCAAATTGGGTTGGTTTCGCCCTGGCCCCGGTTCTGGTTTATACCCTCAACATTCTCATCACCATGATTGGGTATCTTTTGTATTTCAGCATCATCCTCTGTTTCGCCTTCCCATTCCTGGCCGCCTTTGGCATCTATCTGACCATAACCATTTACTTCGCCTTGATTGCGGTTGCTTATCGGGACAGTTTGGCAAAGAATGGACAGCTGGCAGACAAGATTGTCTCCCCCTGAACTTGCTCTTCTGGCTATCTTAGACAGGCTCACCTCTGAACATAACCGGTCAACTTGTTCTGTTTCAGACTCGAGTTGGAGGATCTTCGAAGAACTTCACCACGATTCCGACCCTGCCTCCGACCCGGGATGCTTGAGTCATGGTCGTTCGATGAAAGACCATCCAAGCCTAGGTTCGAATAAACGACCAGGAGGAGGTCTTTCTTTCGATTAAGAAATCTAACCATTAACAAAATTGTCAGGTCAAGTAGCTCTTTTGGGGGATAAAGAGCGATTTATCGGTTGAATTAAAATCTCAATAGACCTCGTTTAGAAGCGCTTTTTGCGTAAGCGTCTAGGTGATTTTCAAAGTCTTTATTATGTTTCTCTCAAGAGGTGACGCCATGAAACCTTCTAGTTCTTTACTTTTCTCAGGCCTTATCTTCTGGCTCCTTCTGATTCTGGCAGCCTGCTCTGCCGCTCCCGTTCTTCCTACGCCAAGCGGCGGTCAGGCCTCCCCATCTGGCTTCTTTTCAACAAGCAAACCCGGTCAACCTCTAGCCACAACGGCCACGTTATCAGAAGTGAGCGGTCTGGTGGAAATCAAGAATCCCGGCGAATCAGAATTTCGGCAAGCATCAAACGGCGACATCTTGCAAGTTCAAGGTCAGGTGCGCACCGGCGCGGACGGACGTGCTCGTCTGAATCTCTCCACCGGAACCATCATTCGCGTAGCGCCTGACTCGGTTTTCACCTTCGCAGTCAACGAGCCGCTGGAAGCTGGTCTGCTCACCCGACTCAAGATGCAGGCCGGACAAGTCTGGATCATCCTGAATGGCGGTCGAGCCGAGGTTGAGACGCCCTCGGGTACTGCCTCAGTACGCGGTTCGTATATGTCGATTTGGATTGACCCTGAGTTAGGCGACGTTTGGGTCACCTGTCTTGAGGGTTGGTGCAAAGCCGAAAATCCAACTGCTGTGCTGGAAATGGTGGCCGGACAAGGCTGCACGCTATACAGTTTTGACCCAGAGAGCAATATTCCCCCTCCGCCGCCTCAACTGCGCTATTTGACTCAGACAGATATTGAGCAATTCCTCGCCCACAATCCTGAAGCGCAACAGGTCATGCAAGCAATGGCGGCGACTGCTACCGCCTTGCCGCCATTGCCGCCTGTCCCAACACCGATTCCACCGGCTTCCTGCTTCGATCTTGGGCTACCGGTCAACGGTGAAAGTGTTGTCGCCACCAATTACATCCAGTTCGATTGGAACGACCAGCCGGATGCTCATACGTACTTGCTGGTCGTCACGACACCAAATGGGTCGCAGAAAGCCTGGCGCGCCTGGCGCAGCTCTTACCAATTAGATGTCCGCGAGGTTCCTACCGCCGGCACCTATCGTTGGCACGTGATCGCCTTCAACTCCTCGATGCAACCGATTTGCAGCAGCGGCCCTTGGACCTTCAGCAAAGCCGAATCCACCACTCCAGACGAAGGTTGCTTCCAGTTAATTTCACCTGCCCAGAACGCCGTCCTACCTGAGACCGGTTTGATCACCTTCTCCTGGCAAGCTTGCCCGAACTGCGTCAAATACATCCTCACGATTATTCAACCCAACGGCAGCGAAATCAACAAGGTCTTATGGACAACCAGTTACACCCTCGATTCCTCTAGCTTGCCGTTTGGTGGAACATACACCTGGTATGTCACGGCCTACGACTCCAATTCTAACCCCGTCTGCTGCTCTGGAGACCGGACCTTTACCAAACCAGGCACGCCCGTCCCGACGCATGAACCGTCTACCTGCGTGTCTTTGCTCAGCCCGGCAAATGGCGCTTCCCTGCCTGGAATGGGAGCTGTTGAGTTCACCTGGAGCGCCCATCCTCAAGCCGCCCGCTACCTCATTAACTTCGTTAGCCCGAATGGATTCTTGACCACTATACCCGAGATCAGTACAACGCACACCCGTTACATGGAATCGTTACCCATGGCTGGACAACACACATGGTGGGTGACAGTGCTCGACAGCTCGCTCCGAGAAATCTGCTCCAGCCAACACTTTACCTTCACCAAACCGCAAACCAAACCTACTGCTGGTCCAACCAAGCCGGGCAACGTCAATGCCTTCTGGGGTCAGATCGGTCCGAGTGGTGCACAAGCCAGCTGCGCTTCCCTGAACTTCCAAGTCTCCACCTCACTGAGTGGGAGCATCCGACTGATCTACTCCTACAGCAACCCCAATCCGACCGGCTACGATAGTCCGCACGAGGTTATGGGACATGGACCGGGGACCGCGTTCATCAACCTAACCTGCTTCGAGGCTGACGATCCTGATATCGTCTACTATCGCTTTGCAGTCTATCAGAACGGCCAGTACATCCATGACCCAATGATTTACTCCTTCTCCTGCCCATAAACCTCTGCCCCTCTTTCTCACCTCTCCCCTCACCGTCGGGTGGGGGGAGAATTTTTTCATAGCAGCCCATCCACCCAATCCCCCCTTCGGGCATAGAGGCACTTGAAGTCTGAGGGAACAAAACACACCAGGAAACTTACAAGTGCATCTAGCGATGCAGACGCTACAAGAACAAGACCATAGCATTCGGATGGTCCATCATGATAGAATTGCCACAAGATTTGGAGGCGGTATGCGCATCGAAGATTTGAACTGGATGGATGTTGAGACTTACCTAGAACAAGACGACCGGTTAATGTTTGTCCTAGGCGCTTGTGAACAACACGGCTATCTTTCTCTGTTAACAGATAGCAAAATCCCCCTCGCCCTAGCCGATGCCGCCTCGGCACAAACCGGCGTGTTGGTTGCCCCACCGCTCAACTTCGGTGCTAGCCCGTATTTCCTAGCCTATCCCGGCACATTCAGTTTGCGCCTTTCAACCCTCATCAACGCTGTGGAAGACATCATTCGTTCGGCCTATGGGCAAGGTTTTCGGCGGATTTTGGTTCTAAACGGTCACGGTGGTAACAATGGAGCACGGACAAGACTGAGCGAATTGCTGAATGAGTTGCCCGATCTGAAACTAGAATGGTATTCTTGGTGGCTCTCCCATAGTGTCGAGGCAGTGGCCTTACGCTACGACTTGAAACCCGCACATGCAAATTGGTTAGAAGCCTTTCCCTTCACGAGGGTTGCTGACTTGCCTGAGGAAACTAAACCTCCCCCCTTCGTGCCATCCAGCCTGATGAGCGCAGCGCAAACCCGTCACGTCTATGGTGATGGCTCGTTTGGAGGGCCATATCAGGTCGCCCAGGCGATTATGGACGAACTCTTCGCCGCCGCCTTGGCCGATGTCTTACAGCTGCTTCGCTTTGAAGGCCGATGAAATACTACAAACTCTCCCTGAAATCCCGCCCTGCTTTGGAGGACTACAATGCGTCCAGATTGGGACACCTACTTCATGAAAATCGCTTACACTGTTGCCGAACGCTCTACCTGCGACCGTGCCCACGTAGGTTGCGTCCTTGTGCGCGAAAAGCGTATCTTGACCACCGGTTATAACGGTTCTCCAGTCAGTCAGCCACATTGCGATGATGTCGGTCACCTGATGATCGACGGTCACTGCGTACGCACCATCCACGCCGAAATGAACGCCATCATCCAGGCCGCTTTGCATGGCATTTCGACCAAAGGAGCAACCTGCTACGTCACGCACTTTCCCTGCCTTCATTGCACCAAAGCGCTCATCAACGCTGGCATTGTCCGTCTAGTCTACCACATTGGCTATCGCATCGATGAAAACGCAGTCCAATTCCTCCAGCTAGCCAATATCGAAATTTGCCAAAAAGACTTCACACCATAAGTCCCGAATTCCATCGGGGACAGGTATAATAATCTCGGAGGTCTCGTTGCATGGAAATTACTTGGTACGGACA
>JANWWB010000201.1 GCA_025056515.1 Anaerolineales bacterium | reverse complement strand
GGTGCGGCAAAGGCAGCGAGGAAGTTTCGCTCGTATTCATGCAGATTCTCGGGAAGCGGAGAGGCCGCTTCGAGTTTGAGCGGGTCGCGACTGATGACTGTTGCTGCACCTTTCTTGACCACGCCGAAAAGGATCATTGTCATCACCTTATCAAGTGGCTGTTCCATCAAAATGGCCGCTTCAACCGCAGTGAGGCCGCGCTTGATGCCATGACCTTCAATCGAAATTTTGGGCGGCAAGTATTGTAATTTCCGTTTCCGCTCGTTCACAATGCTGACAATGGGCAGACCGACAAACATTCCTATAAAGCAACAACAGAAGGCAAGGCCAAGCAAACTCTCGAGGTCAAAACTGCTCTCCGCTGGCTGGAAAGGAGGTGGTGAGGTGATAATTGTCTCTTCAGGAATGTATTGTTTGGGGAAAGAGAGGCCAAAAGTGTATTGGGTGTATCCATTGGCTTGCGGACAAGCCCAGCTGTAGGTGATTCGTTGTTCCTGATCGTAACCGGCTGTAGGAGTGGTCTCGCAGGGCCAATCGCCTTTGACCGGATAGTAAATCGCTTCGTCAGGCTGAACGCCTGGCGGGAGGTGGAAGACCACAGTCATATTTGTCGAACCTGTCACATATTCTGCACCAAACCAGGTCGGCGAGAATTGGCCGCTGACGTGTGTATCGGGATATTCCGTCGAAGGGTAGAGCATGTGCGTGACGCGGCCAACAAACACATGTACGCTGCCGGTGCGGCCTGGAGGAATAGCCTGCGCGCCGAGGTCTACGGCGAAACCGTAACCGCTGCCGTAGTACTCTTCAGAAATGCTCACCGGTACACCGTTGACATCCGCCGAAATGCTGTTCCGGTCAAAGTAGTTATGCGGCATGCCAACATCCACGAAATCAATTGGGTCGGCATTCGGACTATTGGTGAAGACAAAGACATAATCAATTGCTACTGTGCCATCCGAATTCCAAAAAACATGCACGGTTTCTGCATCTAAGCTAAAGCGATAGGTCTGTGCTCGAACGCTCACGGTCAAGGTGAGCATGAGGACGAGCAACAGGAAAGAGGCAGATAGGCGGAGTTTCATCGGGCCTCCCAAGAAAAGACACAAACACAAGGCATCACAGGGGGAGAAGTCACCATTTCGGCTGTTCGGTCAATTGATAGACGGTGTGGCAATAAGGACAATGGACCATGGGTGCGCCTTGGACGATTTTGATGTCTCCGGCAGTGATTGTTCCACCGCAGGATTGGCATTTTATCGCCTCGACCGATGTTTCGCCGGGCAGGTCAATTTTGAGCGTAACATGCTGCGCGGTGTCCTGTTTTGTCTTGCGGACGGCCAAGACCATGAGGACAATACCACCGACGAGGACAAACAAGCCACCACAGGCTAATGCCCCTCCTAGCGTAGCCCACTCAGGCTGTCCAGATTGACCGAGCGAACCAAGATAGAGAAATCCCCCCAACCCAATCCCGCAGGCCGCCATAAGGAAGAGCAGCACTGCTCCCACATACATCCAAGTTGCAGGTTTCATGAGTCCTCCTTGACGTTTCATGCCAATTTGATAAAGTCGGCCTAGAGAGCCGACTGCATAAGAGTTTATGGAAGTTCATCCATCAGTGTAACACCTTCAGCGGTCTAGCACAAATGACATACATCCCATTTTTATCGGGAAACCTGACAACAAGGCTATCCGGCTTTCCTCTCTGGATTGCGCGCAATGATTCCGTGAACTTGTACAGTCGGCAAGATCGCTAAAATACCCTTACCGGGTTGGTCTAGGCGACCGATGGTGGCTTCTGTTGCTTCAAGAACTCGACGCGCCAAGTCTTCATTCTCCACCAGGGTAAAGAGGGTGTGGTTAACATCGGCTTCGTGATGATAGAAATCAGCCAGGCTGGGAATAAGCGGAAGGTCGTCGCGCAGACCTTCTTTCTGACGGATGCGCCCCAAGCCCGTGCTCGGTAGGATGGTAATCCCGCTCACCCCAGCTTGTTCCCAAGCTACCAAAACATCCTCCAGGCGATCGGGATTGTTGAGGACGAACAAGATCAGATACATTATGCACTCTCCTTGCCCTCACCGGGCTGATTCAAAGCTTCCGATGAATAACTAGCACGCTTAGGTTCCTTGAAGAGGAAACGAAGTAAGGGAGGGGTGATCAGCGTGCTGAAAATTACCATCCCTAAAATGGCTGAGAACTCATCTTGATTCATCAGCCCATAGAAAACACCCAGCCCGGCTACGATAAGGCCGACCTCGCCTCGGGAAAGCATACCTGCGCCGAGCTGCCAAGCCTCGCGCCAGGTAAGACCGCCTAGTCGCCCTCCTAAACCGGCGCCGATGAATTTTGTTACCAGAGAGCCCAAAATCACAATCGGCAAAAGCCAAATCGTGGAGCTTTGGATTTGACGCAAGTCCACCGAAAGGCCAATACCGATGAAAAAGATAGGGACAAACAGTCCATAAGCTAGGGCGTTAATCCCACTCTCAATCCGCTCTCGCTCACGACAGCGGGCAAACATCAGGCCTGCCAAAAACGCCCCGGTAATGGCTGCCATGCCACCCAAGACTTCTGCGGCCACGCTGTAAAGGAGCATCACAATCAAGGCTAAAGCTAAGACGCCCTGGCTAATGGGTAAACGGTCTGTCCAGCGCATCAGGCGAGGCAAGAGCAAGAGGCCGATTGCCACGGCCCCTGCCAGGAAAAGAAACATCCTTGCCGCAATCCAGATCAATTCTAAGGGAGCGTCGCTCCCTTGCACGACGGCTAAAAAGGCAGAGAGAAGCAAAATAATCAGGATGTCGTCAAAGACAGCAGCGCCAAGCAGACTCAACCCCACGCGACTGCGCAGCACTTTAAGCTCCATCAGGGTCTGGGCTGAGATGCTCACCGAGGTAGCGCCCATTGCAAGCCCAAGGATTATCGCTGCGCTGTCCGTCTGTCCAAAAAGACGACCTACTCCCCATCCTAGACCGACCGGAAAGACCACCCCCAACAAACCGGCTAGGATGGAAACACGCGTATTGCGAGTCAGTTCTGAAAAGTGCAACTCCAATCCTGCTAGAAACATCAGCAGAAGGACACCAACCTCGCCCAAGTCTTGCACCAATTCTGGCAGGGTATCGCTTTTGAAGATGAACCAATGAGGGATATCGATAAGTGAAGGACCAAGGAGGATTCCAACCAAGAGTTCACCCAAAACAGATGGCTGACCGAGTCGGGTACTGAGATAGCCGGCCACTTTGGCAGCGAACAAAATGATAGCCAATTCAAGTGCAAGCTGTAGGAAGGGAGACATAACCAAAGTCAGTTTATCACAGTTTCGTGTGTTTGGACGGAGGTTCAAGATTCCTTTTGCTTGACTTTCTGACGCATCGCACCCCCTGCTTTCTCTGAGACAAATGCTTGAGAGCTTTGGTGGAGGCTTGCTTCTGTGCAAGCAACTTCTTGCCAACTCTCCTCTTGGACGAGCTTGTTTTACCTTGTTCCTTGGGCTAGACCGCTTGACGGTTGCTTTGTGCGCGCATACAATAGCGCTACAAATCAAATAACGGCCAGGGCGCCTCCACCCCCGGATGGGAAGGCTGAAAGGCGAAGCCGGTGCAAGTCCGGCGCTGTCCCGCAACTGTAAGGTGGGTCAAGGGTCTGATCGTCTTCTGGTCATTTCGGCCATTGCTCTCGTAGGCGAGTTTCAGACTCGAGACAAACCAAGCCAGGTCGCCCACCCTGGTCGGTTCTACCACACTCTCGTGGAAAGGAGGTGGGGAACGGCCTCTTTTTGGATTGCCAGTCCTCCCTCCCCTGTCTTGTGCAGGGGATTTGTGTTTCTATATTAACTGAATTTGGAGGAATAGCCATGTTTCGTAAACTGACTGCCGCACTGCTCGCGGCGGCATTTCTGCTCTCGGCCTGCGGTCCGGCCGCTTTGACCGAGCAACCGGCCCCCGCTTCCACCCCCGGTCCCACGCCTACCGGCGATGGGCTGGTCGCGCCCGTGCACAACTTCACCGAAACCTGTGTACCCGAAGGCCAGTTCAGCCCGGAGATTGATTATTTCCCCGAAAAAGTCACCCTGACGCACACCTCCAATTTTGCCGTCGAATATCACAACAACTACAAGGTTGTCACCATTTCCCTGCCCTACCCCGGCGCGACCGAATCGGTGGAGTATGTTCTTGTCCAATGCGGCACGCCCGCCCCAAGTGGATACCTCGAAGACCAAATTATCGAAGTCCCTGTCCGTACCATCATCACGATGTCCACTTCCTACCTGCCCTTCCTGGATGAACTTGGTTTGCTCGACCGCCTCGTCGGCGTGGATGACGCCACCTACATCAGCAATCCGACCGTCTTGCAAATGGCCGCCGAGGGCAAACTGGCGACAATTGGCTACGGCTCGAGTGTCAATGTGGAGAAAGCGCTTGAACTCAATCCGGACATTATCATGACCTACGGCACCGGCTCGCCTGAATATGATGCCTTCCCCGTCCTGCAGCAAGCCGGACTAAAAGTGGTCATCAACGCCGAGTGGATGGACTCTTCACCGCTTGGCCGCGCCGAATGGGGCAAGTTCATCGCCCTGTTCTTCAACCAAGAAGCCGCTGCCGAGGCCCTCTTTGCTGAAAAAGTGCAAAAATACGAACAACTGAAAGCGCTCGTGGCTAACGTAGCCGAAAAACCAACCGTCTTCACCGGCCTGCCCTATCAGGGCGTTTGGAACGTCCCAGGCGGGCAAAGTTTCGGCGCCACTTTCCTACGCGATGCCGGCGCATCCTATCTCTGGGCCGATGACCCTTCCATTGGCAGCCTGTTTTTATCCTTCGAGGCTGTCTTTGAGAAAGCCCAAAACGCCGACTTCTGGCTGAACTTGGGCTTCGTCAGCACCCTCGCCGATCTGCAGGCTATGGACCCGCGCTACGCCGAATTCACCGCCTTCCAGAAGGGCAACGTCTGGAACTATGATGCCCGCGTTTCGCCCAACGGCGGCAATGATTACTTTGAGAGCGCTGTGGCCCACCCCGAAATTGTCCTGGCCGATCTGATCAAAATCTTCCATCCCGATCTCTTGCCCGACCATGAATTGGTCTATTACCGGCAGGTGAAATAAGCCCACTATGCCAAGTTGAAAGTCGAAGGTCGCTTCTGACCTTTGACTTTCAACTTTCATCCGGCTCGCGACGCCGCTTTCACTCAAAGATCCTATGTCCCGCTCTTGGCTTTTCCCTATCTTGCTTATCTTGCTCGTCCTAGCTTTTGCTCTCAGCCTAGCGCTTGGCTCCGTCCGCATCCCGCTCGACCAGGTCGTCCGCATTCTCCTCGGCGGCGAAGGGGAGAAGGCCTCCTGGACGACCATCTTGTTTGACTTCCGCTTGCCCAAAGCCATCACCGCCACCCTGGTTGGCGCAGCGTTGGCCACAGCCGGTTTGCAAATGCAGACCCTGTTCCGCAACCCGCTGGCCGACCCGTTCATCCTGGGCATCAGTTCAGGAGCCAGCCTAGGCGTGGCGCTGGTGGTGCTTGGAATCGGCGTCGGTGGGGCGCTGACCTTTGTGACGGGCTTAAGTCTCTTCGGCAACCTAACTCTGGCCCTAGCCGCCAGTTTAGGAGCGGGAACGGTGCTAGGGGCGGTCTTGCTCATCTCGCAGCGCGTGCAAAATACGCTCACCCTGTTGGTGATTGGCCTGATGTTCGGCTACCTCGCCAGCGCAATCGTCACCTTGCTCATCTATTTTAGCCAACCGGAACGAGTCCAACTTTTCAGCCTGTGGGCTTCGGGCAGTTTTGGAGGCGTGACCTGGGAGCAAATGCGCGTTTTTGCTCCGGTCGCATTGCTGGGTCTGTTCCTAGGCTTCGTGATGATTAAGCCGCTCAATGCCCTCCTGCTCGGCGATGACTACGCCCGCTCGCTCGGCCTGAACGTCCGCCGCGCTCGCTTCTGGATCATCTTGAGTGCCTCGCTTCTGGCAGGCGTCTCCACCGCTTTCTGTGGCCCTATCTGGTTCATCGGCGTCGCTGTGCCTCACGTGGCGCGCTCTCTGCTCAACACTGCCGACCACCGCCTCCTGCTGCCCGCTTGCCTGCTCCTTGGCGCTTCGTTCACTCTGATGGCCGACATCATCGCCCAACTGCCCGGTAGTCAGCGCGTTCTACCGCTCAACGTGGTCATGTCTCTCTTCGGCGTGCCCGTCATCTTGTGGATTATCTTGCGCCAGCGCCAGTTGCGCCAATCCTTCGCTGCTTGAGCATTGCCTACCAAATAGCGACAACGGAAATGCTCACCACGTCTTTCCTGACCATTGGTTACCCTCGCCAGGTTCTTGCCTCGAACCTGAACCTGAAATTGCGCTCCGGTGAAATGGTCTGCCTCATCGGCCCGAATGGTGCAGGCAAGTCCACCTTGCTGCGCACTCTGGCCGGGATGTTGTCGCCGCTAGCGGGCGAGGTCTTGCTCGACGGTCAGAACCTGCACCGCCTACCGCCGCTCGAACTCGCCAAACGCCTCGCCATCGTCCTTACCACACGCGTCGAAGCGGGCAACCTTTCCGCCTGGACGCTGGTTTCGCTAGGAAGGCATCCCTACACCGACTGGCTGGGACGCCTAACCGCCCGCGATCAAGCCGCCATCCGTCATGCAATGGAACTCGCCGGCTGCCTCTCGCTTGCAGAGCGGCCCATTCACGAACTAAGCGACGGCGAACGTCAAAAAGTAATGATTGCCCGCGCGCTGGCTCAAGAGCCAAAAGTCCTCCTGCTCGATGAGCCGACTGCCTTCCTTGACCTGCCGCGCCGGGTGGAACTGTTCCAACTGCTGCGTCGACTCTCACGCGAGACCGGCGTCGCCATTCTCCTCTCCACCCACGATCTCGACCTGGCGCTACGCCTCGCCGACCGGATGTGGCTTTTCGCTATGAATGGCGATCTGCTGACCGGCCTGCCCGAAGAATTAGCCCTGAGCGGTGCACTGGAACGCGTCTTTGCCACCGAAGGGGTATATTTCGACCACGCCATCGGCGCTTTCCGCGTCCACCAGCCTGTGCGCGGACCGGTGAGCCTGCACACCGACAGCGAGGGCGTTGTGGCAGCCTGGACTTGGCGCGCCCTCGAGCGCCTCGGCTTCGCAGTTCAGAACGGCGACGTTCGCCTGCACCTTCATGTTGAAGTGCTGACCGGAGGCCGCTGGCGCCTCTTCAGCTCTGAGGGGGAAAGCGAGCATACCAGTCTGGAAAGCCTCCTGGCAGCGCTTTCTGAGTTCTAGATGACCGTCGTCTACTCCAAAAAAAACAGGAAGGCGACTAGCCAGCCGCCTTCCTGAAGTGAACGAGCGGAGGTCATCTTCCCTACTATGCTATGGGCACACGCCTCCAACTAGGCTGACCACAAAGGGCAAATACTGGCACCAACGAGCGCCGGTCTGGTCTGCATCTACCCAAAGCAAGAAGGCTAAACACGCCAAGATAATGCAAACCGCTAAAACTACAAGCACAATAATCACAATCTTCACATTTGATTTTTTTGCCGGTGCAGGCGTGAACGGAGCAGCAGGAACTTGTCCCGAATATACCGGAGCCGCAGAGGGGGGAGGAACCGCAGGACGCGGCGCAGGCGGAGGCGGCGTGGCAGGTCGTGGCGCCGGAGCAGCAGTGGCAGGCATGGCCTTGGCCGAAGAAACCATGGTCGCATTCGGGTCTACAACCGCTTCGTATATCAAGTGTATATTTTCTCCAAGAGAGACTTGGTCGCCTGGGTTCAGCACCTGTGCTCCCGAGATGCGCACTCCATTCACAAAGGTACCGTTGGTCGAACCTAGGTCTTGAATGATATAGGCAGTGCCTCGCTTTTCAAGCCGTGCGTGTCTTCTAGAAACCTCGGCATCGTTGATTGCGATCATGTTGCTCGGCTCGCGACCAATCGTAATCACCTCACCATCTAAAGGATATACCTTACCTGGCGTCGGACCTGCCCGCATCACAAACTGAAACTCAGCCATATAACCTCCTTCATAGGATTCCTTTCTTTGCAAGTTTACGATTTTTTAGGGAGAAAGTCAACCATCCAATCTACCTAATTTCTGCCTTACTTGTGCCCTCTGAGTAGTGTGCTTGCCCGTTCAAACATCCCTTCTCATCTGCAGAAAGAGTGAATTGCGACAAGCGCAGCGATGATTTTATAAAAAAGATGCCTAAGACGACATCGAAATTTGCGGCTGGCTGATCGTTGGTCATAGTGAGTGAATGCTTGTTGCAAATATGGATAATCACATCACTGCGAGTGGTGCCTGCCCCGAGTGAAGCGTATGGGAAGCAGTCTCCCAAAGTAGTAAGCACTTGCGTTGGCAGCTACGCTGCCTCGCAAAGATACGAGATTTTAGCTTCCTTGGAATAGAGTGATGAGTCAATTTTAGTTTGAAGAGCAAGTGGAGGCATTCAAGTGTCTGGTTTTGTTATCTCTCCCCCTATCGTCATTCTTTCGCCATTCTCAGCGCCTGCTCGACGAACTTGATCTGCCCATCCTTCTGGAGCACCACTCCCTTGTGCTCCGCTACTTGCTCTGCCCCCTGCGTCCAGCGATGCCCTGCCGCCACCGCAAGCACCGGAAGTCCGGCGCGCCGCAACAACGCTGCCCGTTCCCAGGCTCGTTCCACATCCTGCCGATCCACAACCGCCGAGATCTCGACCGCCAGCCAGACCTCGTCCGACCCACTCCGAGCGGCCCAAGCCGCCTTCAAACGACCTGCCAGGAGTAAGTCCAGTTCCAACAGCTTGTCTAGCTCCTCTTCGCTGAGATGTGCTTCCAGCTCCTCCCAGACTTCCTGCAGATCTACCACCTTCAGGCGCGAAACGATCTTGCCGAAGAAGCTGAACGCCCGTTGCCGATACTGCATTTCGAGCATATCGCCCCGCAAATTGCCCACTTCTCCTGTCAGCCCATCCACACGCCTGGTCAAGGCATGCAGTTCTTCCTCGGTGCGCTTCTGCGCTTCGGCCAGCTCGGCAACCACCTGCTCCAGCCGTGTTAGCCGTTCT
>JANWWB010000028.1 GCA_025056515.1 Anaerolineales bacterium | reverse complement strand
ATCTACGCCTCCTTCATCGTCTACGACTACGCCATTCCCTTAGTTCGACTGCCTGGGTCAGGAGGTTCCAAAGAAATTGCGGATTGGGCCATTGGTTGTTATGTGATGACTCCTCACCAAAAACGTCGCTTCCCCGAGCGTTGCGATTTCATCACTTCAGCCGGTTACCTCAGCGGCAAAGGCGAGCGGGAGAGCCTGGGCTTGCGTGGTAAAGGTCCGCTAGCAGTGGTCACCGACATCGGCATCCTCGAGCCAGATGAAAGCGGTGAGTTGATTCTAACCGCTCTTCACCCCGGGCGCACACTCGAAGAAGCCATTGCTAATACAGGCTGGGCGCTGCGCAGTGCGCCAACGCTCCGAATTACTGAACCCCCAACCGAACAAGAACTGTACATCCTGAGACACGAACTCGACCCTCAAGGAATCTATCTGAAATAAGATTGGTCTTATGAGCTTACACTTCTTTGCCGATTGCCTGTACCGAGTAGTATGAAGATTTCCGTTGTACTCTTTGACCTGGGGTCAACTCTGCTCTATTCCAAAGACCCCTGGCTGCCTATCTTTCATCGCGCCGATCGACATTTGCTCGATGTCTTTCACACCGCCGGTCAACCGGTTGAAAAGCGACACCTGAACGAAGGAGATAGCCCCTTTTTGCTCGCCTATTACGCCGATCAAGGCTCGAATCTGATTGAAAAAACCTCGTTTCGCGTGTTGCGTGAAGCGCTCAATCAGAGCGGGTTCTCCAACATTCCAGATAGTCTCCTACGCGCTGCCCTGGATGCTATGTACGCAGTGACCCAGCAGAACTGGTATCTGGAGGAAGACGCCCTACCTACCCTAGAGACACTCCGCCATCTGGGGTATCGGCTGGGGCTTATTTCGAACACATCAGATGACCGCAATGTCCAACAATTGCTTGACCGGCATGGGTTGCGGCCTTATTTCGAGTACATTATAACGTCAGCAGCCTGCGGCATCCGCAAACCCGATCCCCGTATTTTTCAGATGGCGCTGGAATATTTCGGAATTGCACCGAGCGAAGCGGCTATGGTCGGCGATACACTGGAAGCCGATATCTTAGGCGCGAAGAATTTGGGCATTTATAGCATCTGGATTAATCGTCGCGCCTCCCCTCTACCGGATGGAGAACTCGTCATTCAGCCTGAGGCGATTCTTGCGCGCCTCGACCATATTCCAGCTCTGTTGGCGGAGTTGGCGTGTTCTGGATAGTGCACTAGACACGCTCTTTATTCCACAATCAGATGGATGGTCACGGTTAAGAGTGCTTGCCAATAGGTGAAAGGAGAGAATATGTATCTGCAAGAGATTCTTGAAGTAGGTATCGGTCTCGTCTTTATGTGGCTGGTCATCAGCATTGCCGCCATGCAACTACAAGAATGGCTGGCCAACCTGCTCAAGTGGCGAGCGCGTGACCTGAGGAATGCGATTGGCAAGATGCTGGCCGATGCTCACCTAACCCAGGCGTTTTACTCTCACCAAATCATCCGCGGCCTCTCCAGAGATTTGACCTGGAATGAACGCCTTGAACAAGATATTGTAAACTTTTTCCGCCGCCTGGTACGCAAGCCGGAACGTTCTTCAGAACCTCTCCCCTCCTACATTTCATCGGGCGACTTCGCCCAGACGCTTGCCGATTTGCTCATTCGGCAAGGCGACCAAGCCACACCCATCAAGCAGGCTTTTGAAAAATTCCACCTTGCCCTCGATGCACTTCCACCAGACCGATTAAGCGAGGAACGCCGCCTCTATCTTCGGCAAGTTTTGCCATCGCTGGAAGAACAGAGCCGCTCATTGGTTCTCGGCGATGTTGACCCATCTTCGGTTGACCTTCTCTTGTCTAACGTACGTTCGGCTCTCTCTGAGGATGGCCTTCAGCCAGCTGTTGAAGCCTTGCTGAAAACATTACAAACGTCCTTTGAATTTGTCTTCAACGAAAGCCGCCTCTTTTTGCCAAACAGCGCTGGGACCATGCGTCGTCTTCGCAACGGCTTATTGATGACGGGGGTGGGGAATCCCAAACTCTATGAATCCTTGCGCGCCCTTTGGACCGGCCTGGAGGAAATGGCCTCCGAACCGGATCAGATGTTCGTTTTGGCTCAACAGAGGGTTGAAACTTGGTTCAATAATGCCATGGCGCGCCTCTCTGGCTGGTACAAACGTAAAGCTCAACTTGCATCCTTTCTCATTGGCTTCTTGTTGGCGTTTTTGTTCAACATTGACTCGATTTATGTCTCGACCAGTCTTTGGCGCGAGCCAACCCTGCGCCAGGCCTTGGTTCAACATGCAGATACCTTCCTACTGCAAAATGAACAGGCACCCCAACCAGATGGCACAGCCTCGCCGGTGAACACGATTGAAGAATTACGCACCCAGCTTGAAATGCTCATGATTCCTTTCGGTTGGCAAACCGAGGCTTATACCTTGCTTCCTGGTGAAACATGCCGCCTCCTGCCGTTGGAGCCAAATGCTGTTTGGGGGATTCGCTCGGGAGAAATTTGCAAACGGATTGCGAATGCCCCAGTGGACCGAACCGGCTGGATAAGCAAAATCAGCGGCTGGTTGTTGACAGCCATGGCTGCCGCACAGGGCGCTCCTTTCTGGTTTGATATCCTGAAAAAACTGGTCAATGTGCGCAGCACCGGCCCCAACCCAAGCGAACAAAAGTCTTCCAGATAAGCAGGGAACAAGAGGAAAGCAGCAAGAGGTCATCTCGCCGCTACGACTCCGGTCAGGTCATAAGCCATTGCTCCGGTGATGTGCGCTGGGATAATCTCGCCGATTCCAGCTTTGCCTTCCAAAAAGACCAAGCCATCAATCTCCGGCGCATCGCGATAAGAGCGCCCTATTAGGAGATTTTTTTTGCGTCCTTCAATCAGCACATCCAGCTTACGCCCGACAAAAGTTTGATTGATCTGCAAAGAGATGTTCTGCTGCAATTCCATCAGGCGTTGGTAACGTTCCTCTTTGACTTCGGCCGGGATGGGATCGCCGAGAGCCGCAGAGGCTGTGCCTTCTTCATAAGAAAATTGAAATGTCCCAACACGGTCAAAACGCATCTCTCGGACAAAATCCAGCAAGGTCTGAAACTCGTGCTCGGTCTCACCGGGGTAACCAACAATAAACGTGGTGCGCAGCGCTAGGTTAGGAATAGCGGCACGCATAGTTGCAATCGTCCGATACACCCATTCGACATTAGCCGGTCGTCGCATACGCCGCAAGACATCTGGATGAGCATGCTGAAGGGGCATATCCAAATAGGGCAGAATCTGGGGACGAGTGGCCATTAATTCGATAAGTCGCTCGGTAACATAACCGGGATAAGCATAGAGCACACGTATCCATTGTAGCCCACTTTCGATCGGTAATTCTTGTGTCAAGCGGTCGAGTAGCAGAGAGAGACCATCCTTGATGCCCAAATCGTGTCCGTAATCGGTGGTATCTTGGGCGATGAGAATCAGCTCGCGCACACCGCTTTTTACCAGGGCGTGAGCATCGGCGAGGATGGCTTCTAACGGGCGACTGACCAATGTCCCCTTGATGAGTGGAATCGCACAAAAAGCGCAAGGACGCCGACATCCATCTGCAATCTTGAGATAAGCACTTGAGCCAGAGACGCTGGCTCGCAGCGTCCCGCGTTCATCGCAATCAACCGTTGGTGCGTTGGGTAAATCATAGCGTGCTGCCGGGGGTTGTCCGTTACGAAGTGCTTGCACCAGCTCGACAATATCCATCCAGCGCCTTGTCCCCAGAATACCGTCAATGCCAGGCACGCGCCGCACCACTTCTTGTCCATATCGTTGGGTTAAGCAACCGGCGGCAATCAAGAGTTGACCGGGACGTTTGGCTTCGGCCAACGTTTGAAGCGTCCGGTAAGATTCTTCTCGCGCAGGTTCAATGAATCCACAAGTATTGACGATAATTACATCGGCCTTGTAGACAGATTGCGTTGGTTGGTAGCCGGCGCGTTCTAACAATTGCGCCATCGAATCTGAATCAACCGTGTTTTTAGCACAACCAAGGGAGGTAAGGTGAAAAGTCAGTTTGGACATCGCTAGGGAGTACGAGTGAAACGTGGAGTGGCTGTCGGAATTGGGGTCGCACTAGGACGCGGTGTGATGGTAGAAGTTAACGTCATTGTAGGAGTGGGTGTAAAGGTGAGCGTGGGGACCAAAACACCATCAGCCGTATAGATGCGGTTGACCACCTCACCATAAGCGCCCATGGAGCCCAAATCGGTTTGCTTGTAAATTACATTCAGCGCTGCTCCATCGCCGGTCAAGACTTCGATTTGTTGGTTGCCGGTGTAAGGATAGGCTGTTCCGGCCAGCAAACGACCTTCATAAGCAATCTTACCGTCTATACGGACGCGTACCCACACATTTCGGTTCGCAATCAGAACAAGCTGCACGGCTCCGCCTTGAACAACAGGAATGGTGATTTGAGGGGTTAGCTCGGAGGATACAGGTGTAGCTGTAACCTCGCCAACCGCCGTTTCCGTTAGAACAGGCGTCTCCTCAAAGGCCGGCTGAGAAGCAATTAATACACCAGACACGGGAGGCACAGTTGGCAGTGGTGTGACTGCGGCGCTGATCTTGAGCAGCTGCCCTCCTCCCCAGAGCAAAAAACCGATAAGGACGACCCCCAAGGCC
>JANWWB010000129.1 GCA_025056515.1 Anaerolineales bacterium | reverse complement strand
TTTCCTTAGCCTGGTTTATTTCTTTCTGCCTTTGATTGCCACGCTTAACTTTTCCTTGCGGGCGCGCAAGGGAGAACTGAGTTTGCTGGCCTATCAGCAGATGCTTGAAGATGGGCGTATTTGGCGTTCCTTGTTGTTTTCGACGCAAATCGGGATGTTGACTATTCTGCTGGGATTGTTACTGATTGTACCTACGGTCTATTGGGTGCGTCTCAAAGCACCACGTTTACGCGCAATACTTGAATTTTTGTCACTTCTCCCCTTTGTCATTCCGGCAATTGTGTTAGTCTTTGGTCTGATTCGTGTTTACAGCGGCGGTTTGTTTTCGCTCACGAATACCCAGGCCGGCACAAATTTTCTGCTGATTGCAGGGTACGTCATTCTCTGTTTACCCTACCTGTATCGTTCTGTTGATGCTGGGATGGCGGCGATTGATGTCGTCTCCCTGACCGAAGCAGCACAAAGCCTTGGGGCTAACTGGGGCACGATTCTCTTCCGTGTCATTGTGCCCAATTTACGTTCAGCAATGTTAGGGGCGGCTTTTCTCACCTTGGCTATTGTTTTAGGGGAATTTACGATCGCTTCGTTTTTGGTCGGCCTCAAGGCTTTTGGGCCGGTCATCTGGCAAGTCGGCCAGAATCGCGCTTACCAGGCTTCGGCTTTGGTGATCTTTAGCTTCCTTTTGACTTGGATCTTGATGGGTCTCATCAACTTTGTAGGACGTCGTGGTGAAGCCGGTGTCACTACCGGTCCACGCTAATCTCTCTACTCTACCAAGCAGAGGATACGGCATGTCTTTTCTGATCTTAGAGCATGTTTCCAAACAATTTGGCAATTTTGGCGCCGTGCAAAACTTCAACTTATCGGTTGAGAAGGGAGAGTTCGTATCGTTTCTTGGGCCTTCGGGCTGTGGTAAGACGACCACCTTGCGCATGATAGCCGGTTTCGAAAAGCCCACCGAAGGACGAATCATCTTAGATGGTGTCGATATTACGAATACGCCCCCTAACCAACGGAATGTAGGGATGGTTTTTCAATCGTATGCCCTCTTTCCGAATATGACCGTAGCACAGAACATCGGCTTTGGGTTACGTATCCGTAAACTTCCAGAGCAGGAAATCAAGGCTCGGGTGTCCGAAATGTTAGCCTTAATTCATCTGGAGAACAGAGCGAATAGCTTTCCTCACCAACTCTCCGGCGGTCAGCAACAACGCGTAGCTTTGGCGAGGGCTTTAGCCATACGGCCTCAAGTCCTCTTACTGGATGAACCGCTTTCGGCTCTGGATGCAAAAATTCGCGTTGCTCTGCGAACCGAGATCCGCTCTATTCAAAAACAGCTGGGTATTACCACCATTTATGTTACCCATGACCAGGAAGAGGCTCTTTCGATTTCGGACCGTATTGTTGTCATGCATGAGGGCAAAATTGAACAGGTGGGTACTCCGTTCGAGATCTACAACTTTCCTCAAACCAAATTCGTAGCTAGTTTTGTGGGCACCCTCAACACAGCGATTGCCGAAGTGGTCAACCCACAACGTGGTGAGCTTGTCTTGGATGGTGTCCGCTTCATCTCGGCGGATGATGAGATAAAGAATCGGGATCCCGGCGATCGTGTGCGTCTGTCTATACGGCCTGAACGCTTGAGTTTTGCTTCAGATCATCGCAAAGATAATGTACTGGATGCGTTCATCGAAAATATAACTTTTCTGGGCGCCGTTGTGCGCATTCAACTTCGCATTGGGAACGCTTCCTTTTACATGGATACCTTCAACAATCCCCATTTAGCCTTGCCAGAGATTGGTGCGCAGGTTCAGGTGACTTGCTCGAAGGAAGCGGTTTTGGTTTTCCGAGAGTGATTCTGGCGTCCTTGGGAAGCAACCACCCTCACGCTTATCTCTGCCCAGAAGAGAGAAATGAGCGTGAGGGTGGTTCAGGTATTTGTTTTTGCATTGCTCTGTTGCAAGGAATCAAACTCTCATGTTTAAGTGTCTTTGCGAGGCGGCGTAGTCGCTGAAGCAATCTCCTGGCAATCCAGGAGACTGCTTCTCTCACGCTTCGCTCGGGGCGGGCACTGCGCTCGCAGTGACACAATAACCGATGCTTGCAACAGAGCATTTTTGCATCTATCGCCAAAATTGCGGCAAATATTCTCGATACTCTTGCAGATACGCATCAAGCACTTGGTGGGCAGTTTCGATGTCGGTGATGACCGGGTCGAGCAGAAGACATTGGAGCGCCTTCTGACGATCACCCTCGACAACAGCATCTACGCACAATTGTGCGACGGTTATCTCACGACGCAAGAGTTCGGCAATCGGGGTGGGAAGCTCGCCGACTTGAACCGGATGAATGCCTGCGCCATCTACCATCACCGGTGTTTCGACAATCGCATTGTGAGGTAGGTTGGGAATTTGCCCCCGATTTGGGCGATTGGCAGCCAGATGGTAATGCTTGCCGGCGCCAGCAAGGTTCTCAATCATTTCCAGAGCGCCTTCTGAATCGGTTTGCTCTAATCCGGAGATGGTCATTTCACCATCAGCCATACGGCGTAGGCGTTCGTGCTGGAATTCGCGAATGGCGGCGTTCAGGTCCCAATCGTAAAGTCGGAGGTTATACTTTTCCCATGGTTTTGTCCTGGGATCGCTGAGCCAGGGTAGATATTCGCTTAGATGCGTGTCCCCGGGAATCGGGAAAAGACCGAAAATCTCAAAGATGCGACGGGTGAGCGGCTCGAAGGTGAGGTCGAGTTCAAAAAAGCGTTGTCGGAAGAGCGGATACAGATCTTTGCCTGTTTGCCGGTCATGGATGGAAAGCATCCAGGTGAAGTGATTTAAACCGGCAGCGCGGATGTCTAGCCGAGGGATCACTTGTCGTTTGACTTGGTCGTGTAATGCGTATTGCATTGGGTCCGAGTGCATCCCGACGATGCCTTCAGGGATTTCAAAGCCCAAATCGTGCGCCAGAGCGATCCCGACCATGATGTAACCGATGTAAATCTGGTGGCATAAGCCCACAACCTTGATTTTCGTGTAGCGATTAACTGCGTCGCAAATCCGAATCATCGGATTGGTGTAATTGATGAACCAGGCATTTGGGCAGGCTTCTTCCATGTCGCGAGCAATGTCCAGGATTGGGCCAAGGTTACGAGCCGCGTGAGCGAATCCGCCTGGACCGCCGTTTTCGGCGTAAGGCTGCCGCACGCCAAAGCGGAGAGGAATCTCAAAGTCT
>JANWWB010000024.1 GCA_025056515.1 Anaerolineales bacterium | reverse complement strand
GGTCAGCCCAGGTCTATCGCCTCGAACGAGTTAGCCAAACACTACGGTCTGACTCATGTTCCGTCAATCATCTGGCTTCCCGGCCCACGCCGATTGTTTCCCTGGCGGGCAGTGGGTGTCGCCCTACGGCAGAAGGCCGATCTCATCCACACTTGGGCAGTGCAATCTGCGGTCCTGGGATCCTTGCTCGGTATCCCTTCCTTGTTTGAAGCGCATGAAATGCCTAGCGGTCGCTTCGGTCCGCTCTGGTATCGCCTCTTTCTGAACCTGCCGGGACGCAAGCGCCTATTACCCATCACCGATGCCTTGCGCCGTGCTCTCGAGGAGCGTTATGGTCCAATCAGACGCGGCGATGTTGTGCTTGCCCCGGATGGAGTCGATTTGGAACGTTACGCAGCGTTGCCTTCCCCCGCCGAGGCACGCCATCTGATCGGTCTACCCGAAGCTCTCACCGTCATGTGCACGGGTCACCTCTATGAAGGACGCGGCGCCGACCTGTTCCTCACCCTGGCAGTGAAATTCCCACAAACGAGCTTCGTTTGGGTAGGAGGGCGAGCGGAAGATGTCGCCTACTGGAAAGAACGCGCCAACGGATTGCGCAATGTTCTATTTACAGGTTTCATTCAACATGAACGCATTCCGCTCTATCAAGCTGCAGCGGATGTATTATTGATGCCCTATCGCCGAAATGTCTCTGGCTCAAGCGGCGGAAATATCGCCGCCGTCTTTAGCCCGATGAAGTTATTCGAATACATGGCCGCCGGACGCGCCATCCTGACCAGCGACCTGCCTGTCCTACGCGAGGTGTTGGATGAGAACATGGCCGTCTTTTGCCCGCCGGAGGAAGTAGGGGCGTGGGAAACAGCCCTGAGGGGCCTCTTGGCCGATGAAAGGCGACGGCAGGCACTCGGTCAACACGCCCAGCACGCAGTGAAAGCCTATTCCTGGGTCGAGCGCGCCCGGCGGATGCTGGAAGGTCTGACACAACAGGTATAATCCGCAGATATCGCAGATGATAAAAAATCTGCAGCCATCTGCGTCAATCTGCGGATAGTAAATCTGCGCAACAAAAACCATGAAACGATCACATGATTTGCTCTTGATTTTGCCCCTTAGCCTCTTGCTTGGGCTAACGCTTTCTCTCCTGGACCACTCTGGAGGTTGGGCGAGGTATAGTTTGATCGTCCTGCTGGGAATGGCTGCGCTGACAGCACTGTGGCGCGCCGAATCCGCCAACCGACGTTTGTTGTGGATACTCCTCACCGCGCTGACCCTGCGCCTGGGATTGGGCGCGGCGGCGCAGGTCATTCTTCCTGTTTACGGCTACGACAACGAGGCGCACAACGGGGGCTTTGTTTACCGCGACGCAGTGACTTATGACCAACAGGCGTATGACCTAGCCACGTCAGGCGAGCCGCTCTGGCGCGCCTTCGACCGTTCAAGCGGCATTGAGGAGCAATACGGCGGGCTGACCCTGACGCTGAGTCTTGCCTACCGCCTGCTCAGCCCGGACGCCCACCGCCCCCTGTTGACCATTCTGCTGGCATCCTTCGTCAGCGCGCTGGGGATTGGGCTGGCCTGGCGAGGGATGCGCTATGCCTGGGGCGAACGCGCTGCCGGCGCAGCGGCTTGGGTATTGGCGCTCTACCCGGAGGCCATTCTGACCGGCGGCGCGCCCCTGCGCGAACCGTTCCTGCTCTTCTTCGCAGCGCTGTTCTTCTTCTCGCTGATGCGCTTGCGCGAGCGACGCAGCTGGTCAGAGTGGAGCGGACTGGCACTGGGGGCGCTCGGGATGTTCCTCTTCTCGCCGCCCGCCGCAGGCAGTTTTTTGTTCGTCAGCGGAGTCTGGCTCTGGCTGGCCGGGCGCGGCCGCCGCTTGCACTGGGGTTGGCTAGTCGGCGTGCTGGCCGTCTCGCTGGCCGCGTTTCTGGCCTTCGGCTTTCTGGCCGGAAGCGCCCTGCAGGCTCCCACCGGGCCGCTGGCGAACATCTTCGACTGGCTGCAGTACTCTGCCCACTGGGGGCTATACGAACTCAAGAAAACTTCCGATGGCCTCCAGCCGCTCTTCGACCTTCTGCCGGAAGGCCTGCACCTGCCGCTGGCAACTGCCTTTGGAGTCACACAGCCTTTCCTCCCGGCCGCCCTTGCCGACCTGAGCCTCTGGCCGGTAACATTCATCAACATCCTCCGCTCGCTGGGCTGGTACCTGCTCCTGCCCCTGCTGATCTTTGCTCCCTTCTTATGGCGCAAACTTCCAAAGGAGGAGCGTCTTGCCTGGGGCTGGCTGTGTCTGGCCGTCTGGATCTGGATTCTTATGGCCTCCTTCCGCGGCGGTGGCGACCAGTGGGATAACCCCCGCTATCGGCTGATGCTGTTCTTCTTCCAGGCTGCGCTGGCGGGTCAGGTCTGGATGCGCTGGCGAGGCGGCGAAATCCCCTGGTTTGGACGCTTGCTTGCCATCGAAGGGTGGGGGCTGCTGGTCTTCCTGTACTTCTACCTGGGACGTTACAGTGGCTGGAACCTGCCAAGCCTTTCGCTACTGATGGCGATAGGGCTAGTTCTGGCAGGTACAGCCGCCATTGTGGGAATCAGTTGGGTTCATGCGAAGTTGAAGGGAGGAAAATAGCAAATGGAATCCAAATTTGATATGTCATATCTCATTCTTCTCTTTGCTGTCTCTATTTTTTTGGCAATACCGGTGCTCATAGACGAACTGCAAGCTTCAGGAGTCCAGGTATGGCATTCTCGTTGGGCTTTGCTCATCTACGGATTGCTGGGAATAGCCCTCTTGGCAACATTGTTATTTCTGCTCTCCTTTCACAAGAAGTTCCGGTCAAAACGAACAGGGTTCGTGGAGGGCTTTCTTTCACGTTGCCGGTTCTGCCAAAACATCGCAATCTTTGCCTTTGTCCTGACAATCTTTACCCATGCTTGGCTGTTCACTTTCTCGCCTTACCGAGACTTAGTCCAACTCTTTTGGTTCAAAGCAACAACTCTGGTACTTATAAGTAGCCTGTTCACCTTGCTCTTCAAAAGCATCTGGCCACGTCTGGATACCCGGCTGATCTTTCTAGCCAACTTGGTTTTACAAAGCGTCGTCTTAAAAACCGCGTCCTTGCTGACGCGCGTTTCGCCAACGCCGTTTGTCCTGACTTGGGAAGAAAATTACCGCCTCTACTATGCATCCCTCCTGGCAGCCGAACGGCTCTATGGAATGAAAGTCCCTCTCTCGCCGATTGATTTCTCGCTCAACCTGCTCAACGGGATTCCATTCCTGCTGGGAGATTTTCCCATCTGGGCGCACCGCTTATGGTATGTCTTGTTGACCATCGGCACCACCCTGTTGACTGCCTGGTCGTTGGCGCGGCGCCTCCATCTATCCAACAACCTGCACCGCTGGCTGCTGATTGGCCTGGCCTGGTTGTATTTGCTCATGGAAGGGGGCGTCAAGTATAATTTACAGGTTGCTGTCATTCTGGTCTTGCTGACCGTCCACCCTCGCTATCCTTGGCGTAGCTTGGTCGGCGTCCTGTTGGCGTCGTTCTGGGCCGGCTTGAGCCGCGTGAATTGGCTGCCGGTCCCGGCCATGCTGGCAATTTCACTATACATCTTAGAAGAATCCATCTCCCACACCAACATAAAGAAATATCTGTCCTTTCCAGCGCTGTTGACAATCATCGGACTGGGCAGCGCCCTGGCCGGATCTTGGC
>JANWWB010000020.1 GCA_025056515.1 Anaerolineales bacterium | reverse complement strand
CGTAGCGCGCGCAACAGTAGCACGTGCCGGCGTTCCTGTCGTCCCTGGAACCGAGGGACAAGGAGCGCTCCGAGATGAAGACTTACTTGCCTTGGCCCCAAAAATCGGCTTTCCCTTGCTTATCAAAGCTACTGCCGGCGGTGGAGGCAAAGGAATGCGCCGTGTAAATAGCATCGAAGAGATGCCCGACCTGCTGCGCGCTGCCCGTCGCGAGGCCGAGTCTTCGTTCGGCGATGGCCATGTCTACCTAGAAAAACTAATTGAAGGCGCCCACCACATCGAATTCCAGATTCTGGCCGACCGCTTTGGTAATGTCATCCATCTAGGCGAGCGCGAATGTTCCATTCAACGCCGCCATCAGAAGCTCATCGAGGAAACCCCTTCTCCTTTTCTAGGCAGTGACGAAGCGCTTCGGCGACGCATGGGAGAAGTCGCAGTTCAGGCGGCCCGCTCGGTGGACTACGTTAACGCTGGCACAATTGAATTCCTGGTAGACCGCAACCGTAACTTTTACTTCCTAGAAATGAACACTCGTTTGCAAGTAGAACATCCTGTGACCGAGATGGTTACGGGCATGGATATTGTCGCTGAGCAAATTCGCATCGCCGCCGGTCTGCCGCTTAGTCGTCGGCAAGATGAGATTGTCTGGCGTGGCGCGGCTATTGAATGTCGTATCAACGCAGAAGATCCCTACAACCGCTTTCTTCCTTCGACCGGTCGCATTACACTTGTACAGCTCCCTGGCGGCCCAGGTGTGCGCGTAGATAGTGGAATCTACGCCGGCTTTGAGGTGACTCCTTACTATGACCCTCTTATCGCCAAGCTCATCGTTTGGGGAGAAAATCGGCAACAAGCTTTGCTCCGTCTACGCCGCGCCCTAGAAGAGTACCGCATCGCCGGTGTGCGGACGAATATCCCGTTCCACCAGAGCATGATTGCGACCTACCCCTTTCTGACCGGAAACTATGACACGCGCTTTGTAGAAGATGAATTTTCGATGCTCGACGCTGCCGAAACGCGCGAACTCTATCTCGATATTGCCGCCATCCTGGCGACTTTGGTCGTACACCGAGAGCAAGAAAAACGCTTTCAAGCGCCTTTACCCACGCCACCACGCTCGAACTGGAAATGGGGTCCGGTGGAAAGGAGAAATCTCCGATGAAATACATCGCCGAAATTGACGGTTTGGAATTTCCTATCGAAATTTTGGATGAACAACACATCCGCTTCGGAGAAGAAGTCATCGAAACCGACCTCTCAGCAGTTAACGGTCAACCGCTTTATTCCTTGCTCATCAACGGCGAATCCTATGAAGCATATGTGTATCCGGACGAAGAAGGACTTCTGGTGCTTCTTTTGGGACAATTTTTCTCCGTCAAAGTCACCGAGGAGCGAGAGAAGCGCCTACGCGCTTCCCAGTTAACCAGCGCAGGCTCGGGTGAATGGATCTTACGGGCCCCGATGCCCGGCTTGATTGTCTCTGTACTGGTGAAAGAGGGCCAAACAGTGGAAAAGGGCCAGATTCTGGTGATTTTGGAATCGATGAAAATGCAGAACGAACTACGTGCCCCTCGCGAAGGCCGGGTGACACGTTTGCAAGTCCGTTCAGGAGAAAGTGTAGAGCAGCGCCAAATCCTGCTTCAGTTGATATAGGGGAAAAGATTAGTCTACCAATCGGATTTCGTCATCTGACCATTCCACGCGATGGACCGGAGCAACCTCCCCCAATAAACGAGGCAACAGAGCAGCAAGACGCTTAGGGTCGCCACTGGTAAACAAACGCAATTCGCCTGCTTCTGAACCCGAGGCAAGTGCGCCGCGTTCGGCAAGCAAGCGGCCAGTCTGGCGCGCAACAGCGGGTGCCGGGTCAATAACCTGTACTTCTGCTCCAACGATCTCCTGGATAAGCGGTATCACAAAAGGATAATGGGTGCACCCCAACACAACCGTATCAATCCCACGCTCCAGCATAGGGAGGAGGGCATTTTCCAAAATGAGACGGGTCTCGTGTGTATCCAGGTCGCCACGCTCAATTTGCTGCACCAGGCCTGGACAGGTATCCTGCAGGAGGGTAACACCATTAGCGAAGCGTTCCACCACGGAAGCATAGAGCGCTCCCTGAAAGGTCGCTGGCGTCGCCAGAACGCCAACAATACCGGTCTGCGTAGTCTCGGCAGCGGGTTTAACAGCCGGTTCCATGCCGACGAAGGAAATATGAGGAAATATTTGGCGCAAGTGCTTGAGCGCCGCTGCCGAAGCTGTATTACAGGCGACTACAATCAGCCCGGCGCCCTGCGCGAGCAAGAAACGCGTAATCCCTTCGGCAAAACGACGTACTTCCTCTGCCGGACGCGAACCATAAGGGACATGTACCTGGTCAGCAAAGTACAAGACTGGTTGCGCAGGAATTTGAGCGCGGATAGCACGCAAAACTGAGAGTCCCCCCACGCCAGAGTCAAAAACACCCAGCCGAATCGCCATAGCGAATCTTAACGTGCTCGATCTGCCGCCTGCACAAATGCTGCAAATAGGTTACGTGCGTGATCAAAATCGGTCAGCCATTCAGGGTGCCACTGCACTGCCAAACCAAAAGGATGGCCGGGTAATTCAATCGCTTCAATCAATCCATCCGAAGCATAGCCAACCGCTTGCCACTCTGGAGCAAGACGATCAATACCCTGATGATGCAGGCTATTGACTTGGAAATGCATCTCTCCACTTATCACGGCCAGGCGGCTTTCGGAGCTTAAGGTCACAGCATGAGCCAGTACAGTCCGTTCTGTAGCAGAGTCTCGATTGTGGCGAATTTCGCTTGGACGCTGCTCAGGCAAATGGGTGTAAAGCGTCCCACCAGCAGCAACGTTGATGAGTTGTAAACCGCGACAGATCCCTAAGAACGGTTTCTCCTTCCTAAAGAGGGCCCGCGCTAGAAGGAATTCAAACTCGTCACGCCTGCTATCCACACCATCTACAGTTGGATGTTCCATCCCACCATAGCGCTCCGGTAGAATATCCCCTCCACCGGTGAAGAGAACGCCATCGAGCCGAGAAAGCAAGAGGTCAATTTCATCCTTTCCCAAAGTTGAGGGGAGTAAAACCGGCAAGCCGCCCGCCCACTGGATTGCTTCAATGTAGCGATGCATCAATGCCGCTATGGGAAAACCAGCCTTATTCATTTGATCGTAGGTAGTTAAGCCGATGACCGGAGGCATAGCCCCTCACTTAGAAGATAAAAGGGCGCAGATTCTTCTGCACCCTTTTCATGATAGGAAAAGTTCCCTACTCAAACTTTTGCTTGAGTTGCGCTTTCTTCCCCGTCAGATTGCGCATAAAATACAGCTGAGCCCGGCGGACACGCGAGCGCTGCTCCACGACCACCTTGCCAATCCGAGGCGAATACAAGGGGAAAGTACGCTCAACACCAACGCCGTTGGATGCAATCCGCCGAACAGTAAAGCTGGCATTATTGCCGCTCTTGCGCAAACGAATAATCGTCCCCTTGAACTCCTGAATGCGTTCGCGATCGCCCTCTTTAATGCGGACATGTACGCTGACCTTATCGCCGGGGTGTAGCTCGGGAATATTCGGATTAGGAGTCACGGCAAATTCTTTGTTCAAGTCAATCATGGCTTATCTTCCTCAAAAATAAGTTGCCGTCTGGCGGCACGGCGGCTGATTATAACATGCGTTTTTCCCACAAGCAAGGTCAATTTTCGGGTATAATCGCTCATGCTACGCCCCCGTAGCTCAATGGATAGAGTAATGGACTTCGAATCCAGAGGTTGCGAGTTCGAGCCTCGCCGGGGGCGCTCATATGCCTCATCCATGATCCTGGATGAGGCATGCTTTTATAAAAATACGCCCTGCTATCCTTGCTCCGTTGACCCGGAAACACCTACCAGTATGCCAGTCCGACCTAAGGCTAGAAAAGAACAAGGAGCCTCAAGAGCAAGCTCCGCATATCCTATACTTTCTGCCTTTAGACAACTTGTTCTCTTGGACAAAGGTTAGCGTTTCGTTGCACGAAAACAACCCATATCATTATC
>JANWWB010000233.1 GCA_025056515.1 Anaerolineales bacterium | reverse complement strand
TGGCCGACCGGGTCTCGGCGGTGTTCGTCCCGGCGGTGATCGGTGTGGCGCTGCTCACTTTTGCGGGCTGGTACTTCTTCGGCGCGCCAGGAGACTTCACCCGGGCGCTTATCAACATGGTGGCGGTGCTGGTCATCGCCTGCCCGTGTGCCATGGGGCTGGCGACCCCCACCGCCGTGATGGTTGGGACCGGCAAAGGCGCCGAGTTGGGCATCCTTTTTCGCAGCAGCGAGGCGCTGGAGCGCGCCGGCCGTGTGAATGTGGTCGTGCTCGACAAGACCGGCACGATGACGAAGGGACAGCCGGCGGTGACGGATATTGTGACCGTAGATGGCGGACTGTGGACGGCAGAAGCTTTGCTCCGGCTGGCGGCGTCTGTCGAAAAGGGCAGCGAACACCCGTTGGGCGAGGCGATTTGGGCCGAGGCCACGACCCGCGGCCTGGCGCTGGCCGACCTATCCGGTTTCCGCGCCGAGGCGGGAGCGGGCGTGGAGGCCGAGGTGGAAGGCCGCCGCGTGACGGTGGGCAGTCTGCGCATGATGACCGAACGCGGTTACCTGCTCAACGGGTTGGAGGCGGAGGTTGAACGTCTGCAATCCGAGGCAAAGACGGCCATGCTGGTTGCGGTGGATGGTCAGGTATGCGGCGTGATTGCCGTCGCCGACACGCTCAAGGAGGAGGCGGTCGAGGCGGTCGCCGAGTTGCGCCGCATGGGTCTTAGGGTGGCGATGATGACCGGTGACAATCGCAAAACCGCCGAGGCGATTGCGCGGCGTGCAGGGATTGATCTTGTGCTGGCAGAGGTGCTGCCGCCGGGGAAGGCGGAGGAAATCAAAAGATTACAATCGCCACTAGAGGGCCAAAGGGCCGTGGTAGCAATGGTAGGAGACGGTATCAACGATGCTCCTGCCCTTGCCCAGGCCGATGTGGGCATCGCCATTGGGACAGGGACGGACGTGGCGATGGCGGCTGCGCCGGTGACGCTCATCAGCGGCGATTTGCGCGGCGTGGCGCGGGCGATTCGCCTCTCGCGGCGCACGCTGCGCACCATCAAACAGAACCTGTTCTGGGCGTTTTTCTATAATGTCATCCTCATCCCGGCCGCGGCGCTCGGTTTTCTCAACCCCATGCTGGCGGCGGGGGCGATGGCGTTCAGCAGCGTGTTCGTGGTCAGCAATAGCTTGCGGTTACGGAGATTAAAAATCTAAAACAGTGGATACTGGCGGGGGAGTTTCTAAAGGCCAAGCTGCCTGAAGATAAGTCTCTAAAACAAGCATGATCTTGTACCGGAGCAACTTGTCCACTTGGCCGGCGACAAGTTGTGATTCTTCTAAAGCGCCGCCGACTGCGAAATATTGATGGAGTAGGGAAAGAGGAATTGATCGGCTTTCCAAGTTCCAGCGCAGGCGTTCTAGGGCTGCCTGAACTTCTGGCCTGGGCCAATAGTAGCGAATGCGGTCGCTTAAACCAAAACGACGCTTGAGGCGTTGCTCTTCTGGGTTGCCTGTGTAGTACTTTTGCCAAGCCGAAGGAGACTGCAACATCACCGTTTCTAATGCTTCCGAGAGGTGAGAACGCTCTTCGGGGGGATAGAGTTCGCGTTCGATGGCCTCCAAAGCAAAGATGGCCTCGCGCAAGGCAAAGGTGAGTGCCGGTCCGACTTTGAGGATAGCGAAATGATCTTCCACCAAGGCGCGCAATGCCTCGGCAGATTGATAATCGGTGGAATGGGCTTCATACACAATCCCTGGGACGTTTTCGATAAAACGCGAAAGAGGTCGCGCCTGCTCGCGTGGATAGGCGTGGATGACATCGTCTCCGAATTCGACCCCGGGTTGCACAACCAAAGCGCGCACCCGTTCCCAAGCGGCTTCTAGCCCCTGGGCATAGAAAGCACGGCGGGTAACCTCGAGGGTTTCAGCGGCTGATTCAGGCGTAGTCACTTGTACCTCTGTGTGACCGGCCTTGGTCCCTCCGGCGGGCGGCACTTCAGACCCGATCACATAGCGCAAGCCCTGGGAGGAGAGGCCGCTGGTTTGGGCCGTCTCTTCGGCTACTTTGGCTAGGAAGGCAATGCGCTGGGCGATAGTTTCCACAGAGGGTGGTGATTCCTCGCCTAAGGGCATCGAACAATCCAAGTGGAGTTTGGTAAAGCCGGCTTGAACGGCTGCGCGCAGGAGGTCTGCGGCTTTTTGCATGGCACTTTCGGTGGGTTCGTGTGCCCATGGGAGAGGTCCGAGGTGGTCTCCGCCTAGAATCAGGCGCTCTGGCGGAAAGCCGATGCTCTCTGCTTTTTCTCGGACAAACTGGGCGAAATCGGCTGGGGTCATGCCTGTATATCCGCCGAACGGATTTACTTGGTTCGATGTGGCTTCAATCAAAACCGGCTGGGGATGTCGCAAACCATGACGTAAAGCCGTTTCGATAACCAGCGGATGGGCCGAACAGACAGAGGGCAAGCCTAAAGGAAGCTTGTAATGATGGGCAAAGGCAAGAAAGTCGAGGTAATGCATACTTTTGGAAAACAAGGCTACTCCAATCCCTTGACTGGGGTTGTTTGCTGTGGGGGTATGTTGAGGTTGGTGTTATAGAAACTCCAGTGCTTCTTCGTAGGTAGGTTGGGAGCTTGTTCCGCCGGCGGCCCGGGTGGAGAGGGCTCCGCACACGATCGCCAGGCGCAGCGAGCGCTCGAGCGACCAACCATGCAAGAAACCGTAGAGAAAGCCGGCATTGAAGGTATCCCCTGCTCCCACGGTATCCACTACCCGGACAGGGATAGAAGCAAGGCGCGCCTTCTCTGTTTTTTTGGCCGTCATGGCCAGGGCGCCATCTGCTCCCATCTTGACTGCCACAATCCGTGCCTGTTGTGCCAATTCTTCTGCTGCTCTCTCTACCTCATCCTGTCCGGTGAGGGCGCAGGCTTCGGCGCGGTTGGGCAAGAAGACATCCACCAGCGGTAAGAGCTCACGAACACCTTCCCAAAGTCCGCTTGGGTCCCAGTTGGTATCGAGCGAGGTGGTCAGACCAAGGGCACGCGCGCGGGTGAAGAGGTCCGGCAAGCCGGGGCGCAGGGCGTTTTGCAAGAAGTAGGAGGCGACGTGCAGGTGACGGGCGCGGCAGAGCAGGTCGTCGGTTACCTCTTCGGCACGCAGCGCAGGAATTGCGCCGGGGAAGGTCAGCATAGCGCGGTCATGGACTTTGTTCAGGATGACGGTCAGGCCGGTCTTCTGCGCCGGGTCGAGGCGGACGGCAGAGACATCCACACTGTGCTTGGTCATTTCCTCGAGCATAAAGCGGCCAAAGAGATCGTTGCCACAGACGCCGACAAAGGCCACACGAAGCCCCAGTCGCGCTGCGCCGCAGGCAGTGATGACCGAAGAGGAGCCGACCGTCAGGACCGCTGAATCCACTAGTTTCTCGACCTGGCCGAATTGCGGTTCGACGTCGCCGGAGAGGATGAGGTCGGGGTTGATTTCGCCGGGAATCAGGAGGTCAAACATGGACTTTTGAGAGGGCCGTGCTGGCCTTTGCAAGAACCAGCACGGCCAAAGAAGGAAGTTTTATTCGCTATGGGTAACTGAGTAAGAGGAAATACCTATGGGGCCGCCGTTGTATTGGATGTTCCAGCCGCTATCGAGACGGACGAAGTTGGCCGTGAAGGGGAACGCAGGTGAGCCGATACAAGTCTCTTGGAAGGACCATACAGTTGTGTTTGTGCCGCTTGCGTTCAGAGATGGACAGAAGATAAAATTCCAAAATCCCGCCCATGCATAAAGTGCCACAGATGGACCGGACGGATACCACTCGACCATATAGTCTGCGCCGCCGATCCAGTCGCCTGTACCGGAGTTGTTATCGGTGTTGAGGTACAGGCGCAAGCGGTCGCCGGGGTTGTAGTTGTTGTTGAAAGTAAAGGTGTACACTGCAGGTGGAGGTGGCTCGGTATGGGAGACTGAGTAACCACTCACCGTCACGGCTGGGCTGGTGTACACGGCGGCCCAACTGCTGTCTTGGCGTTGGAAGATGATCTTGAAACCGAAGGATGGATTACCTAGGCAGGTGGAGGGGAATTGCCACAAGGCGTTGGCGTTTAACGTGGCGCTCAAAGCACAAGCATGTCCTGACCAGCTGCCTGTCCACTTGAACATCCATGAATCTTGAATCAGGTAATCGGCTCCACGACCGCCGATAGAGAAGCCGGTAGCAGCGTTATCGTCAGCATCCACATACACAAAAAGATGGTCGCCGCTGTTGAAGTTGTTTTGGAACGAGAAGCTGTAGAGCGGTGCAGGGGTAGGCGTGGGCGCGGGAGGCGGTTCTGTGTGAACTAGCGTGTACTCGCTCATTGTGATGATGTGGCTAAAGTATAAACCTGCCCAACTGGCGTCTTGCCGCGAAAAAGCCACTTTGATAGGACGACTGCTTGAGAGGTCTGGTCGCCGAATCGCCAACGAAGAAAACTTCCAGACCGACTGGGTAGCTGTATTCTTGACACGCACAATAGACATCCAGTTCCAAGCGTTCGGCGCCCAAATATATGGATTGACCAGGTTTGTCCAATAGTACAGGCTGTCATCCTGGATGAGGAAATCGACCCCCAGACCTGGATAAATCGAGCGGCTGCCGGTGAGAGGATTGTTGTCTACATCGAGGTACACGATTTGTTGGTCTGCTGGTGTGTTGTGGTTAACGGTTATGGTGATGCGGGGGGCTTTGCTTGGGGTGGCTGTGGCGCTGGGTGTGCTTCCCGTTGTTGCGGTCGGTGTTGCGGTGGGGGTGGGAAGAGGAATCGGAGCCGGCGTAGTTCCATAGCCTATCAGGGATAAGTTGGTCCAAAGCGTTGGATTGCCCCATTGGGAGATGGACTTGGGCGCCGAGGAGATCATCATTTCTTGTGCTGGTTTATCGGAGTCACAATCGGAGAAGGCCAAGGCTGCTCCGAGCCGACCGGTCGACAAGTTCAGAACGTCTCCAAAGACGATAAACGGTATTTTAATTTCCATCCGGTAACCGCCCTCGATGTGAGCAGAGGCAACTTCGATCTGGCGTAGTTTGCCGGTTGAGACTCCCGGAACAAAGACGGTAGCACGGGCAGGAATATCTGCAAAGTTACCGGGTAAGAAGCCAAATTGAAAATCGTCACCATCATTTTGGCTTTTGTCGAAATCTCCGATGAGGTCAGCATCAATCCAAAGCTCAATATAATCGTTTTCCCAGAAGTTGCCCTTCGAGAAAACGCGCAAAGAGTCGTCAAAGACTTCCGCTGCCAGGTAGATAGCTTCTGGATCCCAACCCCAACAGAATGAGCCGCTCAGATCGGATGGTCCTCCCCAAGAGGCAACATCTCCATAGGCGATGTATTCTTTTTGATCGAGAGTATAGCAGGGGAAGCTGGGCCATTCGCTAAGGTTACCGTCCAGGGTGATTGAGGTTGTCAACTGTTTGGCTTCCATGTTGATACCGTTTTCGTCTGGGCGACGGAGGTCGGCCACTGCTACGGTTGCCGTGGGGGAGGGCTGGATGGTCGCCGTTGGGAGCGGAGAGGGTGTGGGCGGAAGAGAAGCGGGTGTGGGAGTTGAACTGGGGATAGCGGTGCAGGCGGCCAAGAGGAAAATTAGTCCAAGCACAATAGAAAGGATGGGGCGAAACATACGAACCTCCTTACGGAAAATATGCCTGATACCAATCTAAGGGCGCGTCGGTGGTTTGCAAAGCGGTAAACGGTCTTGCCAGCGCTTGGCATAGGGCGTTTAGGCGGGTCAATCGCTCACGGCCGATAGTGCGTAAGAAGTGCAAACGTTCTTGCTGATCCAAATGAACCGCCTCCTGCCAGACGGCGCGACCAACCGCAACGCCGCTGGCTCCGGCTTGGCAGGCCACCGCCGCCTGGCGCAGGTAGGTCTCAAAGGCGACTGCTGCTGAGAGCACGATCCAGGGGACACGGCTGGCGGCATTCAGGTCAGCACAGGCGGCAGCCCATTCCGATTCCGGCGAGTCAGCGGTGAGGGGGAATTCGGCTTTCAGTAGGTCCACACCGGGGATGGCAGTCAGGCGGCGAGCCGTCTCAACAATGACGTCGTGCTTTTCCGCAGGGCTTAAGGCTTGGCCTTGGATGGGATAGGAGAGCGGTTCGAGCATAAGCGCTAGATCATAGCGTTGACATTCTGTGGCTACCTGTGCGACGAATTCTTCAGTCTCGTTGGCAGTCGCAGACTCAGGATGATAGTAGACCAACAGTTTTGCCATTTGCGCGCCCATCCGTTTGACCTTCTCTACGCTCCAGCTTTCCAACAGACGAGCCCGCCGAGCCGCAGGATCGCCGCTGTAGCCGGTGGCTTCGAGGGCTACGACCAAGCCACAGTTGCCCGGTAGCGCACCATTGGCGATGGCTTGCGAAGCCGAATATTCCGGGTCAAGCAGCACGGCGGTTGCATAAGGGGCTAGTTCTGCTGTGACTTCGACCTTAAAACGGCTGAGTTCAGCGGCTTCCTCAAAGCGCGGGTTGAGGCGGCGTAGATTCTGACGATGATCGAGCGCTAAGAAGGTGAACGTGCCTTGTAACGTTGCACATTGTTGTAAGCCTCGATATTTACCGATGCTGATAGAGTTCATCTGAATCAATCCTCAAACGTGATGATGCAAGAAAGTCGGTCGAACGAATTTCAGGAGGGCGCGCATGTTATCCAAGCAGTGTTGATAGATTTTGGTCACTCTTTCCGGAAGGTGATTGGCGTTGTGCGTGCGAGGGCGTCCCAGTTTTTGTCTGTCACCTCAAAGACGATGTTCCCGCTCGTAGCGCGCAAGATGCTAAGAGGGAGATTCCAGGCCGCTTGGCCTTCACTGGTCTCGAATGAGGCGACTGGGGCGATAAATTCCCAACGCCAATCTCCACCATAGCCGGCATAGCGGAAGAGGGAATCGTTTTCCACCATGAACTCAGCTTGTAGTCCTAATACCTTAAACCCTTTACCTGTTTTTTCGGTATCGAGATAAATATGAAAAGCGCTGTACTCGATGGTATCGTCATAACACACATACACTTTGAGCATTTCTCCCTCTACAACCGCTTTGGGCGAGGCAAGAAACCCAGAGACGCCGTTGCAGGTTGCTCCAGAAGTTTCTGGCTTGAAATCATGGGGCTGGGTTGGAAGCTGACCGAGATACTTGGCTTCGGCGTGAAGTAAGTGCAATGTCTGGTGCGCCGGCGTAGCTGTTGCGGGAGAGAGTGAAGTGGTGTGAGAGACCGTCTGGGCTTGAGGTGTGCAGGCCGCAAGAATCATGGATAAAAGGATGGAAATGTGCAGAATCAAAAGGCGTAAAGATCGTAACATCGTAAACCTCCTTCGGCAGCTCGGCGACCATGGCGCAAATTTGCGCTGTAGGCCCGTAGCTTTGTGTCATCCGGCTTTCACCGGTGTTACCCTTTCGGGAGGTGCACAGAACTCTCTACATGAGAGAGCATGTTGCACGCAACGAAGAGGGTTGGGAAGGTACAAGGGAGTGAAAGGGACGAGGATGTACTTGCTGCGTTGACTCTTCCTGGCTAGGGAACGCGGACGGTGCCCAGGATATTCCAACCGTTTGTTTCATCCCAGGTATCTTGGTTAGCAAAACGGATGCTGTAACGCGGATCTGCACGCAGGCTTTCATATCCATCCGGCAACCAGAGCGCAAGCCGATATTCACCGGATGGTAACGCAGAGGGTAATTGTATTGCCGCGTTGAGCTGCCATTGGCCGGGCAACCAGGTGCGCGGGTCAATTCCTTCCAGCAGGACAGAGATCGTCTTGGGACCTTCCAGCACTAAGAAGAGCGGGCGTCGGTTAACCGGCGCAGCAAAGCCTTCATTCCGCATCTTCCAGAAGAGCGTGAGGATGCCACCTGGTTT
>JANWWB010000228.1 GCA_025056515.1 Anaerolineales bacterium | reverse complement strand
GGCAGAGGCGGTTCGCCCTCCAAGCCGAGTTTTTGGCGCGCCAGCGATTCTTTGCCTTGCAGGGAGGCCGCCAGCGTCCAGGCAATGTGCTGGAGTACCGTAGTTTTTCCGCAGCCCGGACCGCCGGTGATGATGATGCGTTTGCCCACAGAAAGCACTTCATCGAGGCGTATTTCCTTCATTTCACCGGAGCGTTCTTCCATGCGATGTTTTCTGGAGACTCCGCCGCTTTTCGCGTCGAGCTCTTCCTCCTGAAAATCAATCTGACGCTCAGCCTGCAAAGGGACATAGACGCTTTCCAGGGGTAGAGTCACCACTTGACTGCCGCCCTTCTCAATTCCCCGCAAGGTAATCGTGCCGTAACTTTCCCGCATCCAGTTCAGGTATTCATCCACCTGGCGTTGTAAATCCTCTCGATCCACTCCGGCGCGGGAGTCAGCATAGTGATTGATGATGTTCGTGATTTGATTCCGGTTGCCAATCACCTGAACGCTTTTAATCACATCCCCATTTGTACTGATTTCCCCACCCACAGGAGGGCCTCCCGTTGATGTTTTTTTGCTCGGCTTTCGATAGAGCACGACCTGCACGGTAAAAATCACCATCGCCAGGATGGCGACGATATAGACCAGCAGTCGGTAGTCCGCCGGGATTTGCCCGCCCCACAGCCAGGGTTTCGAAGAATTTCATCCAGTCTTTCATGATCGGCGCTCCAAATTCATTCTTTGTCAGTTCGGCGCAAGCGTGGCGCAAGTCCAAGACTTGCGCTACTTCTTCCACAGCCTCGCAATCAGGTTCAAAATCACCGTCAGCACGAGCGAGATGAGCAGGCCGGTGGCGAGGGGAAAGTAGAAGCGGAAGTTTTCGCGCTCGATGCGGATGTCGCCGGGCAGGCGGCCAAGGGGAAGGTTGAAACGGGCGACGAGAACAATCAGGCCGCCGAGGAGGACGAGAACGAGACCGATGAGGAGGAGAGTGCGACCGAAGGATTCCATACGTTTGAGCGTGTGAAAGTTTGAACGTTGAAACGTTACAAAAGTCGCGGTTGAGACTCCTCGTTGTACTCGATGCCGAGATGCTCGTAAGCCAGTTTGGTGGCGACGCGTCCCTGCGGGGTGCGGTCGAGGAAGCCGAGTTGGAGCAGGTACGGCTCGACCACGTCCATGATGGTATCGGGCTCCTCGCTAATGGAGGCGGCGATGGTCGCCAGCCCCACCGGGCCGCCGTTGTACTTGGTGATGATGGTCTTCAGCACGCGGCGGTCGACATCGTCGAGGCCGAGCGGGTCAACCTGCAGGAGGTCGAGGGCCTGGCGCGCCACCTGGCGGGTGATCTTTCCATCGGCGCGCACCTGAGCGTAATCGCGCACGCGACGCAGAAGGCGGAGCGCCACGCGCGGGGTCCCGCGCGATCGGCGGGCAATCTCCTCCACGCCACCATCATCGGCTTGTACGTTCAGCTTAGCCGCAGCGCGTCGGACGATAGCCTGCATCGCCGCCAAGTCGTAGTAATCGAGCCGATAGACCGCCCCGAAGCGGGCGCGCAGCGGCGCAGTCATCAGCGCCAGGCGAGTCGTCGCGCCGACCACGGTGAAGCGTGGCAGCTTTAGGCGGATAGAGCGGGCTGAGGGTCCCTTGCCGATGACGATGTCGAGGGCATAGTCTTCCATCGCAGGGTAGAGGACTTCTTCCACGGCCTTGCCGAGGCGGTGGATTTCGTCAATGAACAACACATCGCCGGCACGCAGGTTGGTGAGAATGGCGGCCAGGTCTCCGGCACGCTCGATGGCTGGACCGGAAGTGACCTTGATGCTGACGCCCATCTCGTTGGCAACGACATGCGCCAGCGTGGTTTTGCCCAAGCCAGGTGGGCCATAGAAGAGGACATGGTCGAGGGCTTCCTTGCGCTGACGGGCAGCAGCAATGAGGATAGCCAGGTTCTCTTTGACCTGCTCCTGGCCAATCACATCGACCAGACGTTGTGGACGCAGAGCAGCATCAAGGCGATCGTCGGGCTTGGCTTCGGGGTCAAGAAGGCGAGACGAGTCGGTCATACGTAAAGCGATTATAGCATCTGACAAGTCAAAATACCGCTCCTCTCAACCTTCCAAAGCAGCCCTTAAGCGTGGACGGAAATATTCGTTCATAAAGCGTTCGCCGGGGTCAGTTTTGCCGGACAAATTCGCTTCATAATGACCCAAAACATTCCGAAAAGGAATATCGTACTGCCTCATCAAGCGAACGACCAGTTCAAGCGTCATCTGCGCAATCGTTTCAATCGTCCGTCTTTTTTCGGGCAACGCTTTTGCGTCCAAGAC
>JANWWB010000199.1 GCA_025056515.1 Anaerolineales bacterium | reverse complement strand
TGTCCTTGAATCAACTTGATCGCACAATGTAACCGAGAGACACCATTAGCGTAGGCATTATAAGGAGAAAGGTCAATATCCGGCACAATCGGTTGGCCTTCAGCGACACGCCCAAGGGTAAACTCAGTTTGCTCGGCGAGCGGAATGATTTGACCGCTTTCGATAATGTGTAAGGAAAGCCAGGAGGTGGACACAGGAGCTGAAATCTGTTTGGGGTTTGGTCCCAAGGCCGCAGCCGCTTTTCTCTCCGAGGTATGGATGCGGTGTGTAGAGATATTCAAGTCCACCAGCTGAGCCCCACATTGGCTACAAAAAATTGCGCCGCTCATTTCATGATGTTTACAATTTGGGCAAATCACCATCGTCCATCCCTCCGCTAGAAAGAAGTAAAGCGCGCGTTCGGTATTTGATCTCTTTCGCACCTTCTCGGGAAAGTTCTCGCTGTTTGCGCAACTGCTCTGCTTCCAGTAAAGCTGTTTTAGCAAGCGCTCTCTCATTCTGCGCGAGCAAATGCGTCGCCAATCGTTGCAACCGCTCCGCCGCTTTGTCAAAATTTCCCACCGCAACTTCTTGTTGTGCCTGTTCTTGCATCCGATATAGAATGAGCTTCGAAAGTGCTTTTACAATTTCGGCCGGAGGCGTTGCCAAATCTACTTTGTTTTCGACCGGGCGGGTCAACTTCAAAGGAACACTCACCGACCGAACTACATTCCCTGATAAAGTAGCGCGTATTTTACCATCCATCAGCGTGACCATCTGCTCTTTTCCTGTCTGATGAACGACAAATTCGAACAAGATCTTCAAACCATTTTCATAGTTGATAGCGCCCAGATGAGAGGAATCCGAGAGATTCAAAAGGGACGGCTCTGGAATGAGCCGAAAGGCATAGCGCAGTTCCACGCTCTTTGGAAGTTTGAAATCCAGTCGGACATCTTGAGCATAGATGGAAGCGATGTTCTCAATTTGCGCCAACAAGGTATGCCGTATCTCGTCCGGCCTGGCAATATACATGCTACTTCCGCCGGTGATCGACGACAATTCATCCAAAAAAACGTCATTCCACTCTGTCCCAATACCAAGACTTCGAATGGTAATTCCTTGTTGAGCAGCCTCGCGTGCAAGCTCCAGACATTTTTGCTCATCGCCGTAGGTGCGTCCATCTGTCAAGAGAATGATGTGATTGGAATTTGAACGAGCTAGGGCGCGTGATACCTCCTGATACCCTGCTTGCAAGCCGAAAAAAATCTCCGTTCCGCCCGAGCACTGAATGGCATGAATCCGCGTCTCTAGACGACGCACATCGTGTGCGTTTTGAGCTGGGATAACGACCTCGGCCCGGTCACTAAACACAACCAGAGAGAAAAAGTCCTGGGGTTTGAGAGTGCGAAGAATTTCAATTGCTGTTTGTTTGACCGTGCCCATGTTCGCGTTCATGGAGGTCGAGCGGTCAATGACCAAGCAAAGATTGACCGGTGGAGACACACGTGGCGCATTGGGTGGCGCTAAAAGATGCAGCAAAACATACACCAATTGCCCTTCTGAGGTAGGAAACAAATGCTCCCGACTAAAAAGAACACGCTGTCGAATCACTTCTTCAACAGGCTCGGGAGGGGGTAAAGTTGCATCGTACTCCGCACGTCGCTTAGGATTGGAGAGTGTCTCGTATGCTTCTTGAACTTCTAGAAATAACTGTGTTTCGCCGGGAGCGACATTTTTGTCAGGATGAAGTCGTCGAGCCGCAGCAAAATAAGCCTGACGTATTTCCTCAGCTGTTGCGTCACGTTCGACACCTAAGATCGCATAAAAGTCCTTTTGAGCGTTCATCCGTCCAACAGGCGCACGAGAATCACACTGATATTATCCGGACCGCCAGCATCGTTGGCTGTTTGGACAAGGCGTTGAGCAGCCTGGTAAAGGTCAGGAGCAGTGTATGCAATGTCAAACATTTTATCCTCCGGCACAACGCCCCAAAGGCCATCACTACACAAGACCAGATAACCCTTTGGAAAGGGCATGGTAAACACATCTGCTTCTAGGGTCTCTCCCTGACCAAGCGCTCGATACAAGACGTTCCGTTGAGGATGATTCAAAGCTTCTTCGGAAGAAATTTGTCCTAATTCTTCCAATCTTTTAACAAGCGAATGGTCCCGCGTCAGGAGCTCGACACGGCCGTCTTCATGAAACGCATAAGCACGACTATCACCCACATGACCAATGGTCACTTGCTGTCCAAAGACCAAAGCCGCTGTAATCGTTGTGCACGAACCCGGGGCATTTTGAAGGACATTTCGTTGCGCTTCAGCAATCGAAGCGCGCATAATTTCCTGCAACGGTTCATCCAAACTGTAGGTGGGGTCTAAGAGATAAGGATGCAACTTCTTAAGAATAAATCCGGCAATACTGCGCACGGCAATTGCGCTGGCCAATTCGCCATATTGATGACCTCCCATCCCATCGGCGACCATAAATAATCCCAAAGGCAAGTTACTTCGCTCACCACCGCTAGCGATGCTAAGAG
>JANWWB010000427.1 GCA_025056515.1 Anaerolineales bacterium | reverse complement strand
TTGTCGCTCGCTCCAAAAGATGACCAAACCGAGCAAGATGGCGCCGATGGTGATACTGGCATCGGCAATGTTGAAGATGGGAAATGTGCCGATCGAAATAAAGTCGGTCACATGACCGAAGCGCAGGCGGTCAATCAGGTTGCCGATGGCGCCGGCCAGTTGCAAGGCTAAAGTCAGGCGCAACCAACCCTGATGATGGTCAAGGCGGTGGTAGTAGTAGAGGATAAAGCCTGAAACCAAGAAAGCTAAGATGGTGAAGACCAGATTCCCATCTTGGAAAAGCCCAAAAGCCGCGCCGGTGTTATACCAGTGGCGGATTCGGGCATAGGGCAATAACCATTCCAGCCCTGGCGGCAACCAGTCGCCTCCTAAGGGAATATGGGCGCGCACCAGGGCTTTTGTCCACTGGTCGAGGGCAATCAGGCTGCCGCTGATCAGGACAAGGTCAAGATAGTGACGGATCAAACGTTGGAGAGACAATCTGTTTTCGGTCAAGGGGTCTCCTCAAAGTATAGACGCGGGACGCGTGTGTTGATATTGGTGAGAATTTCGTATGAAATCGTGCCGGCCCATTCGGCTAGGTCTTCTGCGGTGATAGCCAGACCTTCAGATTCGCCCAGTAAGATGACCTCATCACCGTTGTAGGCTACGTCGGATTCGAGGTTGACCATCATCTGATCCATGCAGATTCGCCCAACTTGGGGGTATTTACGGCCGCGCAAGATGACTTGTGCTTTGTTGGACATACTACGGAAGTAGCCGTCCCCGTAGCCGACCGGGATCGTGACAATGTGTACAGGATGATCGGATTGCCAGGTGGAACCATAGCTGACCGGATGACCAGGTAAGGTGACTTTGAAGTAAACGACGCGCGATTTCCAGCTAAGCGCTGGACGTACAGGGAGGGTGCGTGGCGTTTCGGCGGAAGGATAGACGCCGTAAAGCAAAATCCCCGGACGCACCATGTCCAAGCGGCTCTCCGGTAGGCGTAGGAGAGCGGCAGAATTGGCCATATGACGGAGCGGTGGAGGGGGCAGGCTGTGCTTTTCGTAGAAGCGCAACACTTCTTGGAAACGCTCGAGTTGTAGGCGGGCGTGGGAAAGGTCGGCAGCATCGGCATTAGCGAAATGGGAGAAGATTCCTTCGACTTCAATGTGCTTGCAGCGTAGTGCGGCTTCTTGTAGGGTATGAGCATCGTAGTAATGAACACCAAGCCGCTCCATGCCGGTATCAATTTTGAGATGAACTTTTGCTCGACGCCCAGTCGCGGCAGCCGCTGCATCAATCTGTTCTAGTTGCTCGCTAGAGGTGGCTGTGAAGGTTAGGTCGTAGTCCAAATAGCGTGGCACTTGTTCGTCCCAAGTCCCTCCCAGTACCAGGATGGGAGTCGTAATGCCCAATTGTCGCAAGTAGATGCCCTCCTCCAGGATGGCTACGCCGAAGTAGTCAGCATAAGGGGCAAGGAAACGCCCAACCTCACCCAAGCCGTGACCATAGGCATTGGCTTTGATGATGGGCATAACCTTTGCCGGCGCAACCAGAGTGCGAATCAACTCTAGATTTTGGCGCAAACGGCTTAGGTTTATCTCGGCCCAGGTGGCGCGCACACCGTTGTCGGTCGCGATAATAGGCTGATGAATGTGCATGGGCTTTATTTTACTGCTTGTTGGGGGAGAAGGGTAGAACAGGGCAAGTCTCCAAGCCGTGTCTTTTGGAGTTTGTCATGCTTCCCCCTGATTCAGAAACCGAATTCGGACAGAAGGTAGGCCTTTCTTTGGCCAGAGGCTCGGTGGGAGATTTTTCTCGCTTTTGGTAAGCGACTTAATCGGCCGTTTCTGGGTTTTGTCACAAAGTATGGAAAGTTCGATAAGAATTTGGCCTTTTGCTTGGCTCGGTGGAAGACATCGATGCGGCCAGAGCTTCTGTGGTTTCTCCACCCAAGGTACCAAGTGCAGAATGTCAAGACCTAACTCTTGAGATCTCTTTCTTGCTACTCAAATCAAGTTCGATGGCAAGCAGTAGTAAGTGCGACGTTTCACGCGGGCGCGGATGTGGTATATTTATGGACGTCCAAATCCTAATTCTTTGAGGAGTTCTATGAAGCAGATTTGTGTTATTGGGGTCGGCTATGTGGGGTTGGTAACAGCGGCCTGCTTCGCTGACTTGGGTAATCGTGTTTATGCCTTGGATATTGACGAGAAGCGAATCGCAAAGCTGAAACAGGGGATTATGCCCATTTATGAGCCTGGCCTGAAAGAGCTTGTAGAACGTAACATGCGGGCGGGGCGGCTCTTTTTCACGACCTCCTATGCTGAGGGTCTGGCCGGGACCGAGTTTGTCTTTATTGCTGTTGGAACGCCTTCAGGAGCGAATGGCGAGGCGGACTTGCGCTATGTGGAGGCGGCTGCCAAAGCAATCGCACAAAATATGACGGCTCCCTTGATCATCATTAATAAGTCTACCGTCCCGATTGGGACAGGAGATCTGGTAGCCGAGATGGTCAAACAAGCACAACCGCGGCCGATTCCGTTTTCGGTGGTCTCCTGTCCGGAATTCTTGCGCGAAGGCTCGGCGATTTCAGATTTTATGAATCCGTATCGCACGGTGATCGGTTCACTAGATCGCGAGGCAGCAGAGAAGGTGGCGCAACTGCACTTGCCTTTGCGCGCTCCGATTGTCATCACCGATTTACGCACTGCAGAAATGATAAAGTATGCTTCGAATGCCTTTTTGGCGACCAAAATCTCATTTATCAACGAAATTGCTGACATTTGCGAAGCGCTCGGAGCCGATGTCAAGGAAGTTGCGGCCGGGATGGGCTACGATAAACGGATTGGCCCCTATTTCCTGGATGCCGGTATTGGCTGGGGCGGTTCTTGTTTCCCCAAAGATGTGCTCGCACTCATCTACATGGCCGAGCAGAATCACGTTCAACCTCACTTGCTGCGTGCAGTCACCAAGGTCAATTATGACCGCCGCCATGCTGTTGTCGAACGCTTGGCAGAGATGTTGGGCGGTTTGCAGGGCAAAGTCATCGGCTTGCTGGGCTTGGCTTTTAAAGAGAACACCGATGACATGCGCGATGCGCCTTCTTTGACGGTCGTCCAGGGATTATTGGAACGGGGCGCCCGCGTGCGGGGTTACGATCCTGTGGCCCAAGAGACGGCTCGACCGCTCATGCCCCAGGTTGAAATGTTTGATGATCCCTATCAAATGGCAGAAGGATGTGATGCTCTCATTGTCGTGACCCCGTGGAATGAGTTCAAACATTTAGATTTAGCGCGCATCAAACAGCTGTTGAAGACGCCTGTCCTCTTTGATGCGCGGAATATCTACAACCCACAAGAAGTTAGGAGTTTGGGGTTTAAGTATCGGGCGATCGGTCGCGGGTTCAATGGAGGGTGAGCATGTCAGGGGTGGACACACCGCCGATCTGCGATTACGAAGGCTCAGATTATCAGATCCGCTTTTGGGAGAGAGGAGGTCGCGCTTATGAAGATTTGTGTGAAGCCTATGCAATCAGAGCGCTCTTACCTCGCCAAGGCGATCTCTTACTGGAATTAGGAGCAGGAGCTGGGCGTAACACGCCGAGGTATCAGGGGTTTCGTCGGGTTGTCTTGTTGGATTATTCGCGCACTCAATTACAACAGGCGCGTCAAAAACTGGGCGCTGACGGGCGCTATACGTATGTCGCGGCCAATATCTATCATCTTCCCTTTATAGACGGCGTGTTCGATGCCGCAACGATGATTCGAACCCTGCACCACATGGCTGATGCGCCGGCGGCATTGCGTCAAGTGCGCAACGTCTTGCGACCTGGGGCTGTTTTTCTCCTCGAATTTGCCAATAAATGCAACTTGAAAGCTATTTTGCGTTATGCGCTACGGCGACAAACCTGGAATCCTTTCACCCCCGAACCGATTGAGTTTATGCCACTCAATTTCGATTTCCACCCTAAGACGGTGCGTTCTTGGCTGGAAGAAATGGGCTTCGATGTTGAGCGCATCCGCACTGTCTCCCATTTTCGCGTCGACCTGTTCAAACGCCTCATCCCTGCTCGGTTTTTAGCAGCTGTAGATGCTCTGTTCCAATGGACAGGTGAGTTGTTTCAACTAACGCCAAGCGTCTTCATCCTCGCCCGCTTGCCTGGACAAGCGGATGGCTGTTCTCCCCAACCGCTTTCTCGATATTTCAAGTGCCCGCGATGCCATTCGCACCTCTTGGACCAACGACCTGAAGCGTTTGTGTGCTTGCAATGTCATGCCGTTTGGCCAATAGAAGACGGAATTTATAACTTTAAACTCTGAATAGCAAACTCGTTTTGTGGGCCAACCATCCTGCTGCACAGCAGGATGGTTGGCTTCCTAGCTGTCAGACTAAACATGGAAGCCCAACCCATTCTTTGATTGTTGGGAAGAGCACTTGATCAACCGGCGTTTGGGCCTACTTTGTGACTTTCTGTCCTATAGGGCATGTGCACCAAATACTCGCCGATCTCATAACTTGATTTTGCAGCCAAACAACTGTTTTCAACGCGGATGACAGAGTCAATACAAGGAGATTCAGCTTTGGTGTGTCTTGTGTGTTTCATCGGGGAAGGATGCCATTCCGAAAGTGTGTCTGGATCGAAAGAAACGATGGGATGTGAGTCGTTTCATCTTTCTGCTTGGCTGAGCTATGCGGTTTTACAAAATTCTATGTTCTGACGACAGTCCCAAAAAACCATCCCTGGAACTTAAATCAATCTTGCCGAAACGGTTGTCAAAGTGTTCGGGGCTAGCTATAATGGAATGAAATTCGATAGCGTGGAGGTCGCTCTGGAAACCCAGAAGATTCATTTACCTGAAGAGGAAAGAGAGTTCACTTCCACAGGCGCCCAACTTCGAAGCGGCGTGACGTTGGTCAACCGCTATCTTATCCAGGAGGTCATCGGCGTTGGAGGAATGGGCTCGGTCTACCGCGCCCGAGACCTGCATTTTCCCACCGTGGTCAAATTGGTGGCGGTCAAGGAGATGATTAACCAAGCTCCCGATCCCCTGGTGCGCAAAACAATTGTGCAAAACTTTGAACGCGAAGCGAATATTCTGGCAACCCTTAATCATCCCGCTATCCCTCGGATTTACGATTACTTCAGTGTCGATGACCGTTCGTATTTGGTGCTGGAATTTATTAACGGCAAAGACCTTGAGGCCGTCATCAATGAGACCCCTGGCTTTTTGAGCGAGGAACTAGTTCTTGCTTGGGCGATTGAGCTCTGTGACGTTCTGAGTTACTTGCACTCTCATAAACCGGACCCGATTATCTTCCGCGACATGAAACCTTCGAACGTCATGATTAATCAGCAAGGTCATGTCGTCCTGGTGGATTTTGGCATCGCCAAGCCCTTTCAGGCGGGTCAGAAAGGCACCATGATTGGTACAGAGGGCTATTCACCGCCCGAGCAGTATCGTGGAGAGGCGACTCCCTTGGCCGATATTTATGCCCTAGGAGCAACGCTTCATCATGCTCTCACCCGCCGCGACCCGCGATTGGAACCGCCATTTTCCTTCGGCGAACGTCCCGTACGAAAGATTAACCCTGCGGTAAGTCCTGAATTCGAGGCAGTGATCAACACTGCTCTCCAATACAATCCTCAGGACCGTTTCCAGAGCGCCGAAGCGATGAAACAAGCCTTGATTGCGGCCGGTCGCAAAACCGGACTCTTACATCGGATTGTTTCAACAACTGCACCGATCTCAACCGGTGGCATCAAACCCCTGTGGACATTTCAGTGCGAGGATGAACTGCGCGGTTCTCCCGTTTACTATGAGGGGATGATTATGGTTGGATGTTATGACCATAATCTGTATGCCCTCTCAGCAGCGGACGGAATCATGCGCTGGAAATATCCAACGGAAGGCGCTATTGTCGGGCGTCCGGCTGCCTATGATGGGGACATTTATGTCTGTTCAGAAGACCATCGTCTCCACGTGGTAAGTGCTCGAACCGGACAAGTCAGTTGGACGTACTACACGGAAGATCGCGTCCGTGGTTCACCGCGCATTGCTGAGGAACATGTGTTTTTTGGCTCCGATGATCATCGCTTGCATGCAGTTAATATTCGCAGTGGGCGCTCGACTTGGCGTTTTGAGACGGCTGCCCCAGTCCGTTCTACTCCCTTTGTTGGCACGGAGGCTGTCTATTTCGGTTGTGAAAGTGGCGATTTCTATGCCGTGGACTTTCGTGGAGAGGTCAAATGGCACTTTCGAGCAAAAGCGGCGATTACCAGCTCTCCGTGGGTTGCGGAAAATATGGTTTTCTTTGGGGCGTTGGATGGCCATGTCTATGCTCTCGACGCACATAGCGGGTGGGTTATCTGGCGCTTCCGCATGGGGAAGGGCACCATCTCTTCACCCTATTACTGGGAGGGGATGCTCTTCATTGGCTCTGCTGACCACAACATTTATGCGATTGATGCTCGCAGCGCTAAGGAGATTTGGCGTTTCAAAACCGATCATCAAGTGAGCAGCTCGCCTGTCATCTACAAAGACGCTCTGTATTGTGGCTCAGCAGATGGCAATCTTTATTGTCTTGAGTACAAGACAGGGCGGCTGCGTTGGAAATTTTCAACCAAAGGGCCGGTGATTGGAAGCCCACTGGTTTACGATGATGTGGTCTATGTCGGTTCAAATGACCATTTCCTGTATGCTTTGCTTGCCTGACTACCCTGGTTATCAAAGAGGAGCGCCGTGTTACAGAAGTTCTTTGAGCGTTTTCGTACGAAAAAGACCGAACCGTTGAAGTCGCCGATCAATGTCAGCACGATTCCCTTGAGCGAAAAGCAGCTGGCC
>JANWWB010000143.1 GCA_025056515.1 Anaerolineales bacterium | reverse complement strand
GGAAATACTATTTGCTCGCTGTTGAATCGCCTTATACTGTCCGGCGGACAACTTATTGGCCTTATAGAGTATCTGCGCCAATCCCACCGGAGCATTCCCTATCTGAGCATACGCCAAGCGACCATCCAGGAAGGAGACACGAGCAGTTTCGGTCGGCCCTTCCACCACAAGAGTTCCCGTCTTGCGGGCAAGGTTAATCAAATTCAAAAGTTGGGTGATTGTAAAATCCCTGAGATTTCCGCGCAGGGCCATGGAAATTTACACCAGAGCGAGAATGTGAGGTGATTATACATTGAGGCTGTCTATGCGTCAAAGGTGAGAAAAAACGACCTTGAAGGAGCAAACGTCAGCCAGCTCATTTATCAGGGACGCTCAAACGTGCCATTTGGGCCCCAGTGATCTCCAAAAAGGATCTAACGGGTAAACGAATATTTAACCCACGCTGACCACCACTGACGTGAATTTCCTCAAGATGACGGGCCTCCTCATCCAGCAGAATCTGAAATCCTTTATGCAACAACGCAAGGGGAGAAATTCCACCCGCTTGCAAACCGGTCAGCTGCTCAGCCCGCTTCTCACTTGGAAGGAAAACCTTTTTCTCTCCCAAAGCAACCGCAACGCCTTTCAGGTCTACGCGATTCGCACCTGGAATGACCGCCAGGATCGGTTTGCCGCGCTCGCGCTCAAGAACAATCGTCTTATAAACCAGGCGTGGGTCTACACCTAGCAAACGCGCTGTCTCCACAGCGCTTAACTTTTCTGCAGGCAGCTCATACGCCTGGTAAGGCACACCACGGGCTTGCAAAAAGCGAATCACATTATTGACTACCACAACAAGAATTATACAAGAAGAGTAAAATAATTAGAAACATCATCATCACTTTTCACATCCTGTGAAAGCCTATGCGTAACAACAGCCCCGAAACCATCGAAGAACTACTCTCTCTATTACCGGAAACTTACTCGGCTGCAGATCGAGAACTGATCCAGCGCGCCTATCAAATTGCCGAAAAAGCGCATGCTGGCCAAATGCGCGCCTCGGGCGAGCCTTATATTACCCACTGCGTAGCGGTGGCAGGCATTCTGGCCAACTACTCCATGCCCGCCGAAGTCATCATTGCTAGCCTATTGCACGATACTCTCGAAGACACAGATCTGAGCATTGACGTTCTACGCAACGAATTCGGCGAAACCGTCGCCAACCTAGTGCAAGGTGTCACGAAACTGACTCAATTGCCTCGCGTTTCGCGAGGCGAGCGCGCCGAAGATCTCCAAAGCAACACCGGGCACGACACAGAAACACTCCCAGAAGAAGAATTGCGCAACCGTAAGCGTCAACTTGCTATCGAGACTTTGCGCAAAACGTTCCTGGCCATGGATAGCGATATACGCGTGGTCCTCATTAAACTGGCCGACCGCTTGCACAATATGCGCACCTTGGATGCTTTTCCGCCTGCCAAACAACGCCGCATCGCCCAAGAGACCCTGGATATTTTCGCCCCACTTGCCAACCGTTTAGGTATCTGGCAAATGAAATGGGAACTGGAGGATTTGGGTTTCCGCTACACGAATCCCGAAAAGTATCATGAAATCGCACAACAGCTCAACAGCCAACGCGCCGCTCGCGAACAAGAGATTCAAAAAATCATTCAACGCATTGGCAAAGTACTAGAAGAAGGAGGGATTAAAGCAGAAATTACCGGTCGCCCGAAGCACATCTACTCAATCTATAGGAAAATGGTCGAAAAGAACCGCCCCTTCGAAATGGTGCGAGACGTGCGTGCGGTACGCCTGATTGTCCCTGATGTTGCCTCCTGTTATGCTGCCTTAGGGATTGTGCATACCCACTGGCGTCCTATTCCGGGCGAATTCGATGACTATATTGCTGCACCTAAAGAGAACTTTTACCAATCTTTACATACCGCCGTCATCTATGATGATGGAAAGCCTGTTGAAGTACAAATCCGCACACCGGAAATGCATGAAAACGCCGAATACGGCATTGCCGCTCACTGGCGTTACAAAGAGGGGAAAACGCATAATGACCGATTTGATGAACGCATCAAATGGTTGCGCCGTCTGATGGAATGGCGACAAGATGTCAGCGATGCGCAGGAATTCGTCGAAAACATGAAGACAGATGTCTTCAAAGATCGCGTTTATGTCTTCACCCCGCGCGGTGACGTCATTGACCTGCCCGCCGGCTCCACACCGATTGACTTCGCCTACCATGTCCATACATCCATCGGCCATCGTTGTCGTGGCGCAAAGGTCAACGGAAAACTTGTCCCTCTGGATTACGAACTCAAGACCGGCGAACAGGTGACCATCATCACGGCCAAACAGGGAGGCCCAAGCCGCGATTGGCTCAACCCGAACCTGGGGTTGGTGCGCACCGCCAGCGCTCGTAGCAAAATTCGTGCCTGGTTCAAAAAACAAGACCGAGAACAGAATCTGGCGCAAGGGAAAGCACTTCTAGAACGCGAGCTTGAGCGTTTGAACATCGCTCCCCTTGATCAACAAAGCCTGCAACTGTTGGCAAGCAAATTCGACCGGACGCCCGATGAGATGTTTATTGCCCTCGGCTGCGGCGATTTGACCATCGGTCGGGTGCTCAACAAACTCATGGAAACCAAGAAAACAACCACTACCGATGACGATATCGTTGCCGTCCCTCCGACCGCCGATGAAAATCTCTCCGAGTCAGTTGCAATTTTAGGACTAAAAGGCTTACTGACCACAATGGCACGCTGTTGCAATCCAACGCCCGGCGACCAGATTGTTGGCTACATCACCCGAGGACATGGCGCCACGATTCACCGTCAAGATTGCCCAAACATTCTACGGATTCGCGAACGTGAACGTTTGGTCAAAGTTGCTTGGGGAGAAAATGTCCGCACCTATCCTGTCCCTATCCAAATTAAAGCCTACGACCGGCAGGGGTTAATGAGCGACATCACCTCTCTGCTTAGCAACGAAAATGTTAATATTGTCAATGTCAATGTCCGTGTCACCAAACATTATGCTGAAATACGGCTGGTCATTGAAGTCAAAGACATTGTCCAACTCAGTCGGATTCTGGTTCGCTTGGAAAACCTACCAAATGTTCTAGAAGCGGTGCGCGTCAAAGGGGGATAACGCCCTAAACTAAGAGAGGCGGCCAAAGCATCTTCAAAACCCTAACCAACCCGTTTCAAGTCCACCCTCAACAACCGTAACTGCCCCTCAACTTATTGTCTACCCATGGTGGGATTGGTACAATTATTGACATGTCGAACCAAGCTGAATTGAACATCATCGGCGGCGGATTAGCCGGAAGCGAAGCCGCTTGGCAAGCAGCCGAACGCGGCATCCGCGTACGCCTCTTTGAAATGCGGCCTTTCGTCACCACCGGAGCGCACCAAACCGATCAACTGGCCGAGCTAGTCTGCTCGAACTCTTTCGGGTCAGACCTGCCCGATCGTGCCTCAGGCGTCCTCAAGGAAGAATTGCGTCGTCTCAACTCATTTTTGCTCGAATGCGCCGAAGCCACCCGTCTCCCAGCCGGGAGTGCTCTAGCAGTAGACCGAGAACAATTTGCTCGTTTGGTCACCGAGCGACTTTCACAGCATCCTAGAATCGAAATCATCCGTCAAGAAGTGACAGAAATTCCCGCAGGGCCCACCATCATTGCTTCCGGTCCGCTTACTTCTCCGGCGCTCGCACGCGCCCTAGCCACATTCACCGGCGAACGGCACCTTTACTTCTACGACGCAATTGCGCCGATTGTAACTCTGGAATCTATCAACATGAACATTGCTTTTCGCGCCTCGCGCTACGGCATCGGAGAACAAGAAGAAGGTGATTACATCAACTGCCCACTTAATCGCGAGGAATACGAGGCCTTTGTTGAAGCGCTTCTCCATGCCGAGCGTATTCCCTTACGTGAATTCGAAACTGAAATTGAGCAGGGCGTGCGCGCTGGCGACGAACAATTTTTTGAAGGTTGCCTGCCGGTAGAAGTCATTGCCCGACGTGGGCTTCGGTCGCTCGCCTTTGGACCCATGCGACCAGTTGGGTTACGCGACCCGCGCACCGGTCAGCGCGCCTATGCTATCGTGCAGCTCCGCCAAGACAACCTAGCCGGAACACTTTATAACATGGTCGGCTTCCAAACCAACCTGACCTACCCAGAGCAGAAGCGCGTCTTTCGCATGATTCCAGGATTGGAAAATGCTGAGTTTGTCCGATATGGACAGATGCATCGTAATACCTTTCTTGCCTCGCCGCGCCTCCTGCTCCCAACCCTGCAGAGCCGACAACGTCCTGATTTATTCTTCGCCGGGCAAATCACTGGCGTAGAGGGTTACATGGGGAATATTGCCACCGGTCTTTTGGCTGGCTGGAATGCCGTTCGTTACCTGCGGCACGAACCTCTAGTGACGCTGCCGCGAGAAACGATGCTGGGAGCTCTCTGTTACTATATTACTTATGCCAGCCTCAAAGATTTTCAACCGATGAAAGCCAATTTCGGTATTTTGCCGCCACTCGAGACCAACGAGCGATTAGGACGGCGTGAGCGCGCCCTTCATTACGCAGAACGTGCCCGCATGAGCCTGGAAAGTTACCTGCAAAACCAAAGGATGTTCTCTTGACGCGCTGGTCTCCCCCCATCCAAACACGCATCTGGTCGCTGAGCATCGTTTTGCTGCTTTTGACCGGCACGGTCGCTTGTGGGCCTCAAGAAATTCTTCTCTTTGATGGTCAGCGTGCTTACGAACACGTCCAAGCTCAAGTCGCCCTGGGTGCACGTCTGCCTGGCAGTCCGGCACATGCCGCCGCTCGTGAGTACATCCGTCAAGAACTAGCAGACTTAGGCTGGGACGTTGTCTTACAGGAAACAACATGGAACGAATTTGCGGTCAAAAATATCATCGCCACCCGACAACCCTTCCACCAAGAACCACGCCTTCTGCTTGGCGCACACTACGATTCCCGCTTATTCGCAGACCAGGACATAGGTCAGGCACGTTTTGAGCCTGTCCCTGGAGCCAATGACGGCGCTTCAGGTGTGGCTGTCTTGCTTGAACTAGCGCGCGTCCTGCCCAAAGAGATTTCCCTCTGGCTGGTTTTCTTCGATGCTGAAGACAACGGAGGAATTGAAGGGCGAGAGTGGATCATGGGCTCGCTTGCTTTTGTAGCCGAATTCCCTATTCGCCCTGAAGCAGTAGTGATCGTAGATATGGTCGGTGATAGGGACCTCAATCTTTACTATGAGGCAAATTCTTCTCTGATTTTAAGACAAGAAATTTGGGAACAAGCGGCATCTCTTGGCTATACGCAGTTTATTCCTCAGGTGAAATATTCCCTGCTCGACGACCATATCCCCTTCCTCAAGGCCAACATAGAATCTGTCCTCCTCATTGATTTTGATTACCCCTATTGGCACACCACCGCTGATACTGTCGACAAAGTCTCGCCTCAAAGCCTCGAAGCAGTCGGACGCACCTTACAAACCTGGATCATCCAAAACTTTCAACCATAGCTTAACTCTGTGCACACAGGGTCTCACAATTCCTCTCACCGCTCAAAACATCCCCCGCAAGCCACCATCCAAATCACCGTTGCGAAAAAAAGCAACCTGACTTACACTTAAGCTGATGAATGTCGTTGAACTGCTACTTGAACTGCGTCCAGCCTGGATTCGTCGCGTCGCCAATAGCATGGCACGCGGAGCCGAAACCCGAGAACAATTCCAGGTGCAGTTAGAGCACTTTTACGATTTATTGACCCAGGCAATCATCACCGGCGACCCAGCCTGGATTGACCCTGCCCTTTACGATTGGGCGAACGCCCCAACACAAACCGCCTTACAAGAAGGGGAAAAGAATCTCTCGGCTCTGCTGAACCGAATGATCCTGACCTATTACGAATTGGCGCGCGAAGACCTCAGTCCTCCCGACGCGCTCGAAACGCTTGGTGTCGTTCTGCCTGTCTTCACCTATGCCCTAGAAAAAGCCGCTCGTTACGAAATGGAAAAACGAGTTGCTTATATTTCCGATGAACTCATCCAAGTGCAGAAGCAAATGGAACGGCTAGACCAGAGCAAATCCACATTCATCTCGGTCGCTGCCCATGAATTGAAGACCCCTCTCACCCTCATCGAAGGCTACGCGGCCATGATCAGCGACAGCCTGGGCAACAACCACCAAATGGATGCTCTTCTAGAAGGAATAAATAGCGGCATCCGACGGCTACGTGCTATCATTGATGACCTCATCGATGTATCGCTGATTGACAACAACCTACTGACCTTAAATTTCCAACCCACCTGGTTGAGTCACATTTTCGATCTGATCGCTTCCGAAGAACGCGAGGTCCTTACTCAGCGCCACTTGACTCTGGTCATTGAGCCATTCGATGGCATCAATACACCCTTTCTGGCCGACACCGAACGTCTCTACCAAGCCATTCATAACATCGTCCTCAATGCCATCAAATACACCCCAGACGGCGGAAACATTACGATTTCAGGCCGCTTGTTGCCTGGGTTTGTAGAGGTGACTATTGCCGATACTGGCATCGGGATTGACCCGGAAAATCAGGAAATCATTTTCGGAAAATTCAGCCAGTTGGGTAACACTTTGCTTCATTCAAGCGGTAAAACCAAATTTAAGGGAGGAGGTCCAGGCTTGGGTCTTCCAATTGCGCGCGGAATCATCGAGGCGCATGGAGGAACGATTTGGGTCGAATCGGAAGGCTACGATGAAGAGCGTTGCCCCGGTTCGACATTTCATATTCTCCTTCCACTAAGAAGCGAAACCACTGAATCCACACTCGCACGCCTTTTCAACCGGCGTGAGGAGTAGTTCAAAGATGTCAAGACGCGTCCCTCAACCTACTACGCCGCCGCGCGAACGTGCCTTCTTGGTTGGAGTCGAAATTCATGGCCAAGAATATCTCCTCCCTCTGGAAGATTCGCTGACCGAGCTTGCTCTCCTATGCGACACAGCCGGACTAGAGGTAGTTGGGCAATTGACCCAAAAGCTTGCTGCTCCTCATCCGCAAACGCTGATTGGCTCCGGCAAACTGGAAGAACTCAAAGCGCTTGTGGAGGAAACCTTAGCAGATGTGGTCGTCTTTGATGACGAGCTTAGCCCTCGCCACCAACGTGAACTGGAAGAAGCGTTTGGCAGTCGTGTGCGCGTCCTAGATCGCACAGCGATCATCCTGGATATTTTTGCCCAACATGCTCGCACCAGCGAAGGACAATTGCAGGTCAAACTGGCACAGTATGAATACTACCTGCCTCGATTGACCGGTCGGCGTAAACAGTTAGCGCAACAAACCGGCGGCGGAGGCGGGCGCGCTGGGTCAGTAGGAGGGGTTGGCTTGCGCGGTCCAGGCGAAACCCAATTGGAAGTAGATCGCCGCGTGATACGGCGCGAAATTGCACACTTGAAGGAAGAGCTTGAAAGGGTACGCGCGCACCGTGAACGTTACCGCGCACAAAGACGGCGTTCTCGGCTCCCAACGGTTTCTCTTGTTGGCTATACGAATGCAGGGAAATCTACCTTACTTAACCGCATTGCGCGTGCTGGTGTTTACGTCGCCGATCAACTTTTCGCCACCCTCGATCCAACTACACGGCGCGTCAAACTCCCAGGCGGAGAGATCGCCCTCTTCACGGACACAGTCGGCTTTATCCAGAAACTGCCCACCACCCTTGTCGCCGCCTTCCGCGCTACTCTAGAAGAAATCGCCGAGGCCGACTTGTTATTACATGTGATTGACATCTCTCATCCCAACGCTATGAGCCAGGCCAAGGCTGTTCAGCAAACCCTAGAAGAGATTCACGCCGCTCACATCCCGCTCCTCGCCGTCCTCAACAAAATCGATCGTCTCTCAGACCCTCAAGCAGCGCGCCAGGCCTTACAATCCTTCCCCCATGCAATCGCCATTTCCGCAAAAACCGGCGAAGGACTCGACGAGTTAATGTCGGCTATCGGTCGCCTCTTGTATCAAACATACATCCCAATTCGCGTCCACTTACCCTATCATCAAGGACAACTCATCTCTCTCTTCCATGAACTCGGACAAGTCGAGCAAGTGGAACATCACCGTAACGGCGTAACCCTACAAGGCCGCCTACCGGGAAGACTCGTGGCTCAATTTGCCCCTTGGAAGATTTCTTCTCGAACCCCAGCTAGGGAGGAAGACAATGCTCAATTGGTTCAGCAAATTCCTTGACCGAGCTTCTGAATATCTGGCTGTGCGCAAAGGCTTACTTCCCTTGGTAGGGCTATTTTTGATTCTGATCAACTTCTTTCTCCAATTCTTTGTTTCAGGCTGGCTGACCGAAAGCAACCTGTTCTTGCACCTTGGCTTGATCATAGCCATCTTTGGACTTATGCTCGCTTGGGCACTCTGAGCGGAGCACTATGAAAAACATTAAACGCCTCTGGACCCCTTGGCGTATGCCTTTTCTGCAAGCGAAACAGCAAAGCTGTGTCTTCTGTCAGGTCTTACAACGCCAGGAAGACGAGCAAGACCTGATCATTTGGCGAGCAGAACATACCTATGTGATGCTCAACCGCTACCCTTATAACACTGGTCATCTCCTGATTATTGCCCGCTTGCATCTCCCCTCCTTTGAAGACTTAACCCCTGTCTGTCGCGCCGAAATGATGGAACTGGCCACTCAAGCGATGAAAGTGCTGCGCGCTGTCTACCGCCCTCATGGTTTTAACGTGGGAGCCAACATTGGGGAGGCAGCCGGGGCAGGTATCCCTGGTCACGTTCATTTGCATGTCTTGCCACGCTGGGTCGGAGATGCCAGTTTCACCCTTACGCTGGGCGAGACCAAAACCTTGCCAGAAACTCTTGAAGAGACATGGCAAAAAGTCCGCACGGCATGGTTAGTAGAAAATGGCCATCTACCGCATAAGTCAAGCTGAGTGCTCACCCGAGCGTGACGCTATTCGATGACGCGTTTATTTTTAGATAGACCCCCTCAACATTCAGTCTAGCATGTCCTTCAGAACTCCTCCAAAGGGGCAGCGTTCTTCTTTTCAGAATTTGCATTCGGAGAATAGGCTGTGGCACAAAACGTTTATGATTACGTCATCATCGGCTCTGGTTTCGGCGGTTCGGTCTCGGCAATGCGTTTGAGCGAGAAAGGGTACTCCGTCCTGGTCTTGGAGAAAGGAAAACGATTTAGGGACCGAGATTTTCCAAAAACCAATCTCCAATTCTGGAAATATCTCTGGGCACCGGCACTGCGTTCGTTTGGTATTTTACAAATCAGCATTCTCAAAGGCGTTATGGTCCTACACGGCGTAGGAGTAGGCGGAGGCAGTCTCGGCTATGCAAATGTCCTTGAAATTCCCTCACAAGCAACCTTCGCTACACCGGCCTGGAACGATCCCCTGCCTTGGGGTGAAATTCTTCGCCCACACTACGAGACCGCCCGCAAAATGCTCGGCGTAGCACGCAACCCCAAGCTCTGGCCAGCCGACCTCGTCCTACAACAAATTGCCGAGGAACGCGGTATGGGGCATACATTTCGCCCTACCGAGGTGGGAGCCTATTTTGGCGATCCGGAAAAAATCACTCCCGACCCGTACTTCGGCGGCCCAGGGCCAGAACGCGCTGGATGCCGCCATTGTGGAGGGTGTATGATCGGTTGCCGCTACAATGCCAAAAACACCCTCCCCAAGAATTACCTCTACTTCGCCGAAAAAAACGGCGCACAGATCATTCCCGAAGCAGAAGTCGTAGATGTACGGCCAATGACCTCAGAGGAAACAGGAGCACGCTACACGGTGGTATACCGGAAATCCACGGCTCTTTTTAAGACCAAGCGATTCGTTCAGGCTAGAAATGTTATCTTCGCAGCAGGTGTGATCGGGACACTTAACCTTCTCTTGCGCCTGCGCGATATCACCGGGTCTTTACCCTATCTCTCGCCGCGTTTGGGGGAACGCGTGCGCACAAATAGCGAAGCCCTGCTTGGCGCCGTGGCACGTCGTCAGGATGTAGACTACTCGCAAGGACTGGCGATTACGTCAATGTTCAATCTAGACGAAGAGACGCGCGTTGAGCCAGTTCGCTATCCGGCCGGTTCTTCCTTGATGCGATTGTTGGCTGCGCCGCTGATTGACCTGAACGCCAGCATCCCCGTCCGTATTGTACGTTCACTCGGCTGGATATTTCGTCATCCGATCGATTTCCTACGTGCGCAACTCCTGCCTGGCTGGGCAAGGCGAACCACGATTCTTCTGGTCATGCAACATACCGATAACCGGATGCGCTTTCGAATCGGACGCAGTATATTTACCCTCGGACGGCGCGGTATAGTCGCCGAGCCAGAACAAGAAGAAGCCCACCGCATCCACGCCGAAGTGCGAGGCTCACACGCCCTCACGCGAGAGTTTGCCGATCGCATCCATGGTGTTCCAATGGGATCGCTCGGCGAGAACTTGCTCGGTCTACCGACCACAGCCCACATACTGGGAGGCTGTCCCATTGGTCCAGATGCTTCGCAGGGAGTGGTCAACGAGAATTTTGAAATCCATCACTACCCTGGCTTGTACGTCATAGACGGCTCGATCATGCCTGCCAACCCGGGGGTCAATCCCAGCCTGACAATTGCTGCCTTGGCAGAGTATGCAATGAGCAAAATTCCACCCAAAAAGTCCTCTATTCTGTAAACAAATCCCGATTTGCTTTCGCTGGCTACGCAGGCCACAGAGTAAAAGCGGTTACAATTGGCATATGGAGATCCTCTATCTTGACCCATCCTGGTTGGTTGTCAACAAACCGGCCGGTATGGCGTCCGTCCCAGGCGGCGGAGAAATACCCGGGAGCAGTCTATACGAACAGTTGCAGATGGTATACGGTAAATTGTGGATTGTTCATCGTCTCGATAAAGATACCACCGGGGTTATCCTTTTCGCTCGCAATGCTGTAACACACCGAGGCCTGAGCCTGCTTTTTGAGAAACGTGCAGTGAACAAAATCTATCATGCTTTCCTAAACGGCTTGCCTCCCTGGACGGAGACAACCGCCAATTACTCGTTGCGTGCCAAGGTAGGACACAAACGGCGTACCGCTGTGGATCAACAACGCGGCCAACCTGCGGTGACTCACTTTCGTATCCTTAAGTGTTTTTCCAGCTATGTCCTGGTCGAGGCCATCCCTGAGACAGGGCGCACCCATCAGATACGTGCCCACGCTGCAGCGCTGGGTTTCCCCATCGTGGGGGATCGACTCTATGGTGCTCCTGCAGGACAAGACTTTTCCCTCAGCCGCCCGGCCTTGCATGCCTATTCACTCTCGTTCCAATGGGAAGGACGAACGTATACGTTTACCGCCCCCTATCCTCAGGATTTTGCCCGGCTATTAGAAAAAATGTAGAGCGAGGGTTCGCTCGCTCTACATACCCAACAAAAACACGCGATTTTATTTAAACGATCTTGCGCGCTTCGAGATAGAAGCGCTTTTCACGAGCCTCACCCATCGAAAAAGTTTTACGCGGCAGCGCTCCATCCAGGATGACCGTCTTAAACAGGTCAGATTTATCCATGCCAGGCACATAAAAGCCCACATTTCCGGGTTTCGATCCCAATTCGATAACCACCTCGCGGCCATGGACATAATCAATTGTATCAGCGCCGCCTTCTTTCATAAACTCATCCAGAAAAGCCTGAAGCGTACCAACCGGCAAGTTCGATTTGGGATTTGAGATTTCAATCAAGCCATAGTGCACCCAGCCGCCATCGCTGATAACACCGATGGTATGGCGCGGCCCACGAGCTTTTTCGACCCGTTCAACAACTTCCTCAGCGCTACGGAGGACGACAAAATTGAAATTCGAACCGAAGTAATTCTGGAGAGCAGCATAGATGTTTTTCCGAACGCCGAAAAGCACACGATGTATCGGTTCGAACACAAGCGCTTCATCATGAACGTTTTCAATCTCAACCAGCGCATAGCGAGCAGGATGATCCAGACCGACTTCGGGTTTAAGTTTTTCCCAGATAGCTTTGGCAGTTGCCAGAGAGTGATTGCCATCACCCATAGCAAAAAGCAAAACAGGCTTTTCTTCTTTCAAGTTATACTTGCGCATAAAAGCCCGCTGGTCTTTTAAGGCACGCAGGGCTGCGACAATCTGAGGTTCGAAGGAATCATCCACAGCATACCCTGTCAAGTGGCCACTGCCGAGCATTAAATCAAAATCGTAAAGTTTCTCAAAACGGCTTTTTGCTTGTGCGAGAGGTTCGATCACCGTTCGGTCCGGGTCATCAATGAGGACAAGGATGTGAGGCAATTCCAATGGCGCACCGGCGCGAATCTTCATCCGCGGAGGCAGTCGTTCGAGAATAGTCCCCTCTGTAGCACGAATCAAGCTCTGGGCACTTTTGGTGTAATCGTAATGTTCTAGGTCAAGGCACAAGAGCAACCCCTTGCGCGTACGATAACCAAAGGTGCGCTCCACATAAATCATGCCCTGATGGGGTTGCAAGAGACCTTCCTCAAGGTAACGGTGCATGGTCGCCTGAATACGTTGAATACGTTCGGCTTCGCCCGGCTTGTCCAAATAAATCTCCGGCAAGATGAGATGCAGGGTCGACGGCGCATCGCCAACAAATTCTTCCACTTGCCGCCAGTATTCCGGTTGGGAAGTGAACTGATCGACTGCGATGACCGCCCAACGCGTCAGGTCAACCCCGGGGCGCGGGAGATAGACCTCTGGAATAGCGATGGCGATGTCCTCATACGTCCTCATGGTTCAATAATCCTCCGAAGCATTTAGATAGCGCCGTGTTCGCGGGCGAAGTTGATGAGCAATTCGGCTACTTCTGCGCCCACTCGTCCTTGACCTTCTTTCGTAGCCGCACCAATATGCGGTGAGCAAATAACATTGTCGAGCTTAACTAGCTTCCAATCGGTCGGCGGTTCTTCAGCAAAGACATCCAAAGCCGCCCCAGCGACTTTGCCATTGGTGAGGGCCTGATACAGTGCTTCCTCATCGATGATCCCGCCGCGGGCACAGTTGATAATCCGAACACCATCTTTCATCTTAGCGAATTGCTCACGACCAAGCATGTTTGCCGATTCTTTTGTCTTGGGCAAATGCAGGCTGATATAATCGGAGCGGGCCAGGAGTTCATCCAAGCTCACCAGCTCCACACCCTCGACCTGGGAAACATAGGGATCATACGCAATCACGTTCATACCCAGCGCTAGAGCACGCTTGGCAACCTCCTTACCGATGTTGCCAATGCCGATGAGACCAAGAGTCTTGCCCCCAATTTCATCGCCTTCAAAGGCTTTCTTTTCCCATTTTTCTTCTTTCATGGTCTTGGTGGCTTTATAGAGATCGCGAGCCAGCATGAACATAAAAGCAATCGTCAGCTCAGCCACCGAGGCAGAAGCGGCTTTGGGTGTGTTCAAGACGACGATGCCTTTCGAGCGGGCGTATTCCACATCAATGTTATCCAAGCCAACACCGCCACGCACGATCACCTTCAGATTCGGACAAGCGTCAATCAGCGGCTGGCGAATTTTTGTCCGCGAGCGGACAACACAACCATCATAGCCAGGAAGAACTTGCATCAGTTCTTCAGGCGTAATTTCAAAGTTCGTATCTACAATCAAGCCAGCAGCGCGCATTTGTTCGATGGCTTCTTTTTCGGTTTT
>JANWWB010000128.1 GCA_025056515.1 Anaerolineales bacterium | reverse complement strand
AAATCGGCCAGGGCGTTTTGCGCAGCGCCGTAGAGGAAATCTTCTGGGCCGCCGCCGGTGTAGGCGCCTGTTCGCGGGTCGGAGGCGGTTTGAGCAGCCGCATAGAAGACGGGGGCACCGGGGTAGGCTAGTTGCAACAGGGCGGTAGCGGCGATGACCTCGGCGTTACCTAGTGCCAGGTTTCCGGCGAGCGTGGCCGGACCGGTGGTCAGGTTGGCGGCCATGGTCATAAATCCGGTTGGGACTCCGGCCTCGGCGGCAACGAGAGCCGCCTCCAGCGAGCCGCCGTCGTGTCCGAGCGGAGGGGTGGAGCATTGCATCAGTGAGAGGACGGGACGCTTGCGCAGTTCTTCGCGCCCACCGGCGATCAGCGCCGCCATCTCAATGGCCGCACGTGCCTCGCGCTCGTTGTAGATACTTTCAGTCTGGACGTGTTTCGTGGAGTTTTCCCAGATGACCTTGAGTTCGTGTAGGCTACGCGTCTCGGGTGGCATATCCTGTGCGCTAACCGGGACCCAGTGGAAGGCCACCTCAGGGGTTGCGTCGGCGACGCGAGCGATTTCGGCTACATCGCGCAGTGTGGAGGTACGACGTGCGCCGGTTTCAACATCCAGGACCTCTACACCGCAACCATCTGTACCAACAAAGACGTGATTGCCGTCAAGCGGCAAATCCTGGCTGGGGTCGCGGGCGCAGAGAGTGTAGGCTGGCGGACAGGTCTTGAGCGCCTGCTCGATCAGTTCAGGCCGAGCGCGAACAATCATCCGCTCGTGGTCCACTTCAGCACCATGGGCGGCCCAAATCTCCAGCGCTTTGCGAGAGGGGAAACGAATGCCGACCTTTTCGATAATCCAAAGAGTGGCATCGTGAATTTTTCGAACTTCCTCCGGCGTGAGCACTTCCAGCCGAAGTTTGGGGTTGGTGATCGCTTTGATGGGAAGAGACATAGAGAATGTCCCACAAGTCAAGGTTTGAAATCTGGATGGTCGAAACGTGGAAAACGCTTCGGTTGAGATTGGACGAGAGGCTATGACAGGCCAAAGCGCAGAGCTTAAGCCGCTCCGACCAGTTGTTTAGCCACTGCCACTGCGCCGATGGCATCCTCGGAGTAGCCGTCGGCCTCGATACGTTGCACCCAGTCACGGGTCACGGGCGCTCCACCGACCATGACTTTGATCTTACGGCGCAGACCCTCTTTATCCATCGCTTCAATCACCTCACGTTGGCGTACCATTGTGGTCGTCAGCAGTGCTGAAAGACCGACAATGTCGGCATCTACTTCTTTGGCTTTTGCGATGATTCTTTCAGCAGGTACATCTACACCCAAATCGTAGACTTCAAAGCCGGCGGCTGAGAGCATGGTCCCAACCAGAGTCTTGCCGATTTCGTGGATGTCGCCCTGCACAGTCGCTAGTACTACCTTACCGAGAATCTGGCGCTCTGTTCCGCGACGTTTCATTTCCGGCTCAAGGGCGGCAACAGCGGCTTTCATCGCCTCGCCGGCCATGACCAGTTCGGGCAAGAAGGCATCGCCGCGCGAAAAGGCCTCGCCTACGGCGTTCACACCAACAACAAAGCCTTGGTTGATAGCCTCGAGCGGGTCAATCCCTGCGGCAATGGCTTGCTTTGCCAGTTCAACGGCGAGGTCCGAGTCACCGTCAATAATCGATTGTGCCATTTTCTGGAAGAGTTCTATGCTCATGAGTCTCTCCTGGCTAGATCAAAGGGGCTATTCTCTTGCAATCCAATTATACAAGCAATGGAAGGCGATTGAAAACACAATCGCCGGAACGACCCGGCGATTGTATCGAGGTTGCGGGGGGTGGATTCGAACCACCGACCTCCAGGTTATGAGCCTGACGAGCTGCCGCTGCTCTACCCCGCGTCGCAGTTACCTACAAGGCGAGGCGGTATTTTACTCTTGCCTTTTCGATGTGTCAAGGATTAAGGTAAATTTGCCGGCTGAAAAGATACATGATTCCCGGGATGCGATGGTCATCTTGCCGAACTGTTAGCAAGGCGTCTGTAAAGGAGGTAACCGAATACGTGAGTTCAACCGAAAAAGGCACATATAAGTTACGCGGGTCGGGGAGAACAAGAATGGCTTGCGCAGCCAGAACTTGTCCATTCCGCCCGATTAATTCGACCACAATCGGCAAGTCGTTGTAAGGACGCATCTTTCCCCGGACGTTCACTTGTCCTTTGGAGAGGATTTGACGCGCCGTAGGCGTCTCCAGAACGCAACGTTCTTTTCGCTCTTCAGGTGGGTTGATGATTTCTGGCCCCATGGACAACAACAGAAGATGCACCGATTGCAGGGCTGTCAGGCGTCCGTAGGCGTCGCGGGTGGACAAACTCAGACGTCCTAATTCGCCGACTCCGCGGACGTCAAACGGAAAACGCCAGGAGAAGAAGACCCAGGTTGCTCCGTCGCCTAAGCGCAGAAGTTCGCTGGCTAATAGGCGACCATCCTCGCCGAAGAGCTCGGCCTGAGCGAGATTGTCGTGACCGGGAATGGCGTATCCGTAAAAAGTCAGTGGCGAGGTCACTTTGGAGAGAGGACCGGGCGCATAGAATTGAATCGCTGCCGAATCAGCCTTGGGTTGAGCGATTGGGGTTGGGAGTAGGGTGGGAGGCAAGAGGCTGGGAAGCGGTATAGGCGTGGAGGTGGCTGTTGAGCTTGCTTCGAATGTGGTAACTGTGATGCTAGGTGCCAAAGGTGTGGGGTCCGATGTCGTCTCGGTAAAGGTGGGAGAGGAAAATAGGAACGCCGTTGGGATGTCAGTTGGAAGAGCGGGTGTCTCACTCAGACTCCAGGAAGGAGTAGGAGAAAGGTAGGTGGGAAGACAACCGGTCAGGAATACAATGCTAATCAGCATGAAGAGCGTGAAAGGTTTCATGGCAAGGTGATTATAACAAGAACGCCCCTGGTGGGGCGTCTTGATCGCTAAAGTGCGTAAATCTGACTGTATTTTTGTTGCAGGTAACGCAGATAAGGCGTGGGGTCAATCTTGGAGCCGGTGACGCGTTGCACGAGTTCTTGTGGCATAAATTTGCGGCCGTGGACATGTATTTTCTCACGTAGCCAGCTCAAGAGGGCATCAAACTTGCCGGCGCGAATTTGATCGTCTAGGTCGGGAATGTCTTGGCGGATCTTTTCCCATAGTTGCACAGAAATCAGGTTGCCCAGGGCGTAAGTGGAAAAGTAGCCAAACAGACCCCATGACCAGTGAATATCTTGCAAGACGCCTTTTGCGTCATTCGGGGGCGTCACACCGAGGTACTCGTGCATCTTTTGATTCCAGACCTCGGGCAAGTCGGCAACCGCCAAGTTCCCTTCGATGAGAGCGATTTCCAGTTCCAAGCGGAGCATGATGTGCAGGTTGTATGTCGCTTCATCGGCTTCCACGCGGATGAAGGATGGTTGAACCTTGTTGATGCCCTTGTAGAATGCTTCAAGTGAAATGTCGTCCAACTGGGGGAAAAGCGCTTGCAGGCGCGGGTAGAAGTGTTCCCAAAAGGGCAATGAACGTCCAACTAGATTTTCCCACATCCGGCTTTGCGATTCGTGAACGGCCAGCGAAGCCCCGCCTAGCAGGTTGGTACGCGCCAGAGTTGGAGAGGTACCTTGTTCGTAGAGAGCATGCCCGGCTTCGTGAAGGGTGCCGAAGAACATTGTATTGAAGTAGTCGGGCGCAACGCGGGTGGTGATCCGAACATCATGGAGGCCTGGACCACCGGTAAACGGATGCGCTGACTTGTCTTGCCGCCCTCGTTTCCAGTCATATCCAAATTTTGTAATCACCTCGACACCGAATTCCCATTGCTTCTGCTCGTCAAAATGCTGATGCAAAAAGGAATCGTCTACTTGTGGACGTTCGGCAATGGCGCGTATCAAGGCGGTCTGTTGTGGTCGTAGGATATCAAAGATTTCTTTGACCTCAGCCGTCTTCATCGCTGGCTCGTAACCGTCGAGAAGGATATCGTAGGGATGATCGGCGGGTGGGAAGAAGCTGACGTACCGATGGGCGAGATCGACAATTCTTTCCAGATGGGGACGGAAGATGGAGAAATCGGCTTTGGCTTTTGCTTCCATCCAGGCTTGGTTGGCTAACGTTACGACCCGGGCGCGTTCGACCACAAATGCCGGCGGGACGCGCGTAGCGCGCTCAAAGTCACGCCGCGCAAAGTGAATAAGACGCGCATCATCTGAGTCGGGATCCAGAGTCTCGGCATAGGGTTGCAGATCATCTAATAACTGACCAAGCTCGGCGGATGTTCCCAATTCATGAGCAATTTTATCGAGTGTAGCGAGCTGCTGACCACGCATTTCGGCTGCGCCGGGTGGCATGTAGGTCT
>JANWWB010000418.1 GCA_025056515.1 Anaerolineales bacterium | reverse complement strand
AGAAGGTGGTGCGGTATTGGGTGCTTGTGAGCATGCGGCTATCCATACGCTCCACCAACCGGCAAGCAGGACCATATGGAGAAAGATTTTCCGGGCTTCTATCCTTTTCATAGGAAGGGAAGCGCTTGAGCTGCAGCAAGTCGGTATTCTGAGCGGAAGGATTTAGGAGATGAATCAGATTATATTTATCGTGATTGATAATGTCTATAGAACTTTTGGGCTAGAATTCCCCCTAGCCAATGCAAAAACCTATTCTGAGGTATCTTAGGCTTGGGTGGGGAAGGGTTTCTTCAAAGCTTCAGACTGCCTGAACGTCTTCAATATCAGGGAAGAATTGGCGTACGGTTCCGGCAACCCAGCCGTGAAGAGTGCTTGGCGAGAGTGGACAACCCAAGCAGGCGCCTCCTAGGCGCACTTTGAGGATTTTGCCATCAAAGTCCACGTACTCAACTGACCCGCCGTGAAAGGTTTCGATATAAGCGCTGAGCTGTTCAATAAGTGCTTTGAGTTGGATTTCAGTTTTTGGATCCGTCATCTTTGTCTCCTTCCGAGCAATAAATTTGACGCATACCTTGCGTGATAAGCAAAGAGACTTCTTGTTGTCGCTTAAGTTTTCGCTCAGCGACGACGCTGGAAAGTCGCTCAAGCAAGAGATTGCCGAGATGAGGATTTGTTTCGCACAAGTAACGTAAATCTGCGCCGCGAATGCATAAGACTTCGCTGTCCATCGAACAGACTGCGCCTGAGGTGTAGTTCTGGTTACCGATGGCGGCCGACCAACCGAAAATCCCGCCCGGCTGAATATGCGTAACTATCATCGGAGGTCCATCAAGAGGCTTATAGCGAATGGTTACTCCGCCGCTGACCATTAAATAGACAATATCAGCGCGTTCTCCTTGTTCGAAGATAACCGTCCCGGCCACATAACGCTTCGACCAGAAATAGGGGCCTAGCACCTCCAAGTCGGCGGCGCTCAAGCCGTTGAAAAATGCTAGGGAACTATAGGCTTTCAAGTCCATATTACTGTGGATATTAGCCAATCTCTGGGTGGCTTTCTAGTGGCAAATTTCCTGAAAGAGATGACGTTTATCCATGATTTTGTTCTTACCTTGGGCGGAAATCGGGTATACTGACAAAGAGAGAACAGAAACTTTTTGAAAAGGCAGTCATCTAATGGATGAAGCTTCCGTTATCTCGCTAGAAGCCCTCAAACAAGGCGATCGTCAGGAATTTGCTCGATTGGTAGACCTGTATGCAGGTCAAGTGTATCGTTTAGCTCTTAAAATGCTGAATGACCCTTTGGATGCGGAAGACGTTCTGCAAAACACATTCTTAAAAGCCTTGCAGAGCATTGATACGTTCGAGGGACGTTCTTCCCTTTCCACATGGCTGTATCGGATTGCGGCGAATGAGGCTTTGATGTTGCTGCGTCGTCAACGCTCTGAAGTCTCTTTGGGTGATTCGTCATCGGATGATGATCACGACGACGAATATACCCCGCGTGAGTTTACCGATTGGTGTTGTTTGCCGGAGGAAGAATTTCTCACAGCCGAATCGCGCCAAGCGCTCGATGATGCCATCCAAAAACTTCCAGAAAAATTGCGCATTGTCTTCGTCCTGCGTGATATTGAGGGCCTTTCAATTGAGGAAACTAGTCGTGTCTTAGGTCTGAGCGAAGCGGCGGTTAAGACTCGGCTTCTGCGCGCCCGGTTACATTTGCGCAACACGCTCAGCTTTTATTTCAGAGAGCGCGTTGCCGAAAGGAAGAGCTGAGATGTCTGGTCAGGTTCGTTGTCAAGATTTGCTTGCCTCTCTTTCTGACTATGTGGATGGTGTTCTGGATGAAGCGCTTTGTCGCGAGATCGAAGCCCACATGGCCGCTTGTCCGAATTGTCGGGTCGTTGTGGATACTTTGCGCAAGACCATCTATCTCTATCATCAGATGAGCAAAGAACCTGCTACTCTGCCCTCTGTAGTGCAAGAACGTCTCTATCGCATGTTACATTTGGACGACTATCGGAAACTTTAGCTTGCCTTTTGCATCTAATGAGCGTGGAAAACGAACATCTTCCTAAAGAATTTCACCTTCAGGTGACGCCATCGGATAACCGCGATTCGACAGAGCCTTTGCGGCGTGGGTCTCTTTGCCCGAAATGTGGCATAGGCAAATTGGATTACAACGGCTTGCTTGAGCTAGAATGTCTCAAGTGTGGTTATGTGGTTAGCGGCGGTGGCGTTTGTACCTGATAACCCATCCCGTGCGGTCCCGTGAGGACTGCTTCGCTGCTCAGAACTGCAAGGTATTGTGTTTTTTTGGAACTTTTTATGAAGGAGAAACAGCATGGCAAAGTTATTGAATGAGCACGTGGAAAAGCAAGTGCGTGACGTGTTTGAAGAGTTGAAGGCACCGGTACACATTTTGTTTTTCGGTTCTCAAGATGGCTGCGAGTATTGTGAAGATACGCGTCAGCTGGTCGAAGAGGTCGCGGCGCTTTCGGATAAAATCAGCTTGAGCGTTTATGACCTGGAAACAGATGCAGAAACGGCTCGGACGTACCAGATTGATAAATCTCCGGCCTTGGTGATCGCCGGCAAGGAGGGTGACCAAATTATAGACTATGGAGTGCGCTTCTTTGGGATTCCGGCCGGTCATGAGTTTACTTCTCTGATTCAGGATATTGTCCTGGTGTCTGGACGCGATTCCGGCCTTTCTCCCAGTACGCGCGAGTTTCTCAAAAGCCTGAAACAACCGGTCCATCTGGAGGTCTTTGTCACTCCTACCTGTCCGTATTGCCCGCGAGCTGTTATTTTGGCGCATATGATGGCTATGGAAACCCCGATGATAAAGGCGGATATGGTGGAGGCAATGGAATTCCCGGCCTTGGCTGACCGTCATCATGTCAGTGGTGTGCCGCATACGGTCATCAACGATGGCGCCGGCAATGTGGTCGGGGCAGTGCCCGAGGCCAGCTTGGTGAACGCAATTCGGCAAGCATTGCGGGTGTGAGATGGCTAGAACCAAAAGGCGAAAGAGTTACGCGCGGTGGGGTGTTGTTTCGCTCTTTGGAGCGGGCATAGGGCTGTTTGTGCTTGCCCTCATCTTAGGAGCTATTCTCTATCGCCGAGAGCATCTGGCTGTGTCTGCGGAGGTGAGCTCCTCGGTGGAGGGCGAGATTTTCCCGCCAATTCAACTCAATACCCCTGCGCCGGATTTGTCCTTGAAAGATTTAGAGGGCAATCTTGTTTCTTTGAGCGATTATCGCGGTAAAGTTGTCCTGGTCAATCACTGGGCAACCTGGTGTCCGCCTTGCCGGGCCGAGATGCCCGATTTAGAAGCGTACTATCAGAAGTATGCCGGCAAAAATTTTGTATTAATTGGCATTGAAGCAGGCGATTCGCTCGAAGAGGTGCGCCGATTTGTGTCCGAGCAGCAGATTAGTTATCCAATTTGGCTGGATACTGAGATGATTGCTCTTGCCAAGTTCCGTACCAATTCTTTGCCGAGTTCTTTTCTGATTGATAGTAAGGGAATGATGCGGGCAATGTGGATTGGTATGGTCAATCGTGCTACCTTGGAAACGTATGTGACGCCCTTGTTAAGCCCTTGATCTCTGGAGTCAAAGGATGGATGCAAAAGTAACCTGGATTGATGGACTGAGTTTTGATGCGACGGCTAACTCGGGTTTTGTTGTTCGCCTAGGAGCCGACCCGGCAGTGGGAGGTGCCAATGATGGATTTCGCCCTCTCGAATTGATGGCGATGAGTTTAGCCGGTTGCACAGCGATGGATGTGATTTCGATCTTGCGCAAAAAACAGCAGAAGGTGACCTCGTTCGAAGTGCGAGTACACGCTGATCGGGCGCCGGAACATCCCAAGGTCTTTACTCATTTGACCATCGAATACGATGTCAGAGGGCAGGGCGTGGATGAATCCGCCGTCCGCCGAGCCATTGAGCTTTCAGCCTCCAAGTATTGCCCGGCCCAGGCCATGTTGAGCAAGATTGTCCCTACTGATTTGAAATACGTCATTTACGAAGTAGATCACTCTCAAGCACAGCCGCGTTTGGTGGTTGAAAAGTTCTTCCGTCCTGCAGAAGGTGGGCCGGTGACGTGAAAGATATGATTGGAGGCTGCAAACCGTCGCCGTAGTGCATGATGATGCTTGAGGATGCTAGAAGCTTAGGGGGGTCTTCTATTTTCCGGCGGTAATTTGGCTAGCCAGGATGGAACGCTCGGAAGCGATCACCCTTTGACCGTTGCGGATTAGGCCTCCCTCGTAGGCGTTTTTACCGTTGTAAGCAATCCACCCTTCTAGGTTAAAAGGAATGACACCATCGGCAGGAATCCACTCGCCGTTGTATTTGCGCGCAACGTGCACGTGCGAACCGGTAGCTGTCCCTCCTTCGCAGGATGGGTAACCAACCGGGTCGCCGGTTTTGAGTTGGGCGCCGAGCGGCGCGCGTCCTTGGGTGGCAAGGTGCAGATAGATTAGGTTCCATCCGGTGCGCTCGTCCCCGTCTCCGTCTAGGTCGAGCACAACTACTCCGGTTTCGGAACGGACGACCAACCCATCGGCCATGGCTACTGCTGGGCGGTCTGTGGGTACACAACCGGATTCCACGCCTGGAGGAGCGAAGTCGAGCGCCGCCCAAGGCCACATATGTCCCCAACCGGTATGCGGTCCGCCGGTTAATGTCCAACTCTCACCGACGCGGAATGGGAGTGTGAGCGGAGGCTGTTGTAAGCTGACAGGGATGTGAGGTATGTCTTGTGTCCAGGGGTCCCCGAAGAGGGTTTGGTAAACCCGGCTGATGCCGTTAGGGCCGATCGCGGCCTGGTAACCGGCGTGATCTTCAAGCTGTGAAAATAGAAATTGGATGGCGACCGTTGCTGCCGTCTGCCATGGGTCAGGGCGTTCAAGCTTTCCGTTAGCGAGTTCGAATTCAATCAGGTCGCCGGTGCGCCAGCCGTAAAAGCCGTGATTGAGGCGGTTAGCGATCCAAACTAATTGCATGTACAAGTCGGCGTAGTTGGGGTCGTAAATCCCAAGCGGATAGCGGCTATCCGGCGGGCTGATGTTTGAAAGCGCACCAGAGCGATATTCTAGGATGGCCAACAATAAGCGGGGGCTAATGCTATAGTTGGTGGCAATCAGTTGGACGATTTCGGCTCCGCTTCGGCTGGCACCCTGGGCATAGGCGCGGTATTCTTTGAGCCAACCGGGTCGGTTTTGAACAAAGGTTTCGATGTCGAAACCCACTTGCGCCGGGCCGTTGACAAAAAGGCTATCGGGCAAAATTTGAAAGGGGTCACCCCAAAAAGGCCGATAGTAAATCGGAATGCGCATGGGCATTCCCGGGGGCATGGTGGTAGCATCGGCGGGGATGTGCGGGTTGGCTGCGCGAATTTCCTCGACTGTGGTGTTAAAACGGGCCGCCAAGCCGGGTAAGGTATCTCCGCTGTGGGCGATGTAATCCACCAGTTCTCCAGGTGCGTAAGCCGGGCGTGTGGGAAAAGCGCTTGGCGTTAGCACAGGGGTCGGCTGCAAGGTGAATGCTGCAGGCGGACGAGCATCGACCTTGGTAGTGCAAGCGCTAAGGGATACGGCCACAAGGGCGAGGAAAAGAAGGGATTTGCGTTCGACCAGAAACATCAAGACGTGCTATACGTTTGGAATTCTGAGAATACCGCGAAAGCCGCGGGAAGCGTAATACGATTCGGCACTGTTGTGGTAGATGAAGACGCGCTGGTAGCGTCGGTCACCAAAAAGCGCGCCACCAAGCGAGCGAATCTCGGTAGGCGTTTTGATCCACGAGGAGGTCTTGCAATCGAACTCGCCTAGTTGTTGTAGGGCATAATATTCTTGTTCGCTTAGGATTTCAATTCCCATGGCTGCAGCCATATCTAGGGCATTGCCACGTGGCTTGTTCTCTTTTCTTTTTTCCCAGGCCAGATGGTCGTAACACAGGCTGCGGCGTCCGGGCGGGCTTTCGGGCGAACAATCGCAGAAGATGTATTCATCCCTCTGTTCGTCATAGCCGATTATATCTGGTTCGCCGCCAGTGTGCTCCATCTCGTAAAGCGACCGGAGTTTTTCCGGCTGGGATTCTAGCCGCTGTCGAATGGCTTTCCAGTCCAGGCCGGGATGACGGTAGGGATGGGCTAGAAAGCGCGCTTCCAGCGTAGCGAGGAGCTGTTCAGCTTGTTGGAGGGACAAGGGTTCGAGTTTCATCGCTTGTTGTCCACCGAGTCTTCTTCTGGTTTCCAGATAATCTGGGAGACTGCCGAGCCGGTTAAGTTTGAGATGATAACTTTGTCGCCTTTGGTGAGAGTTCCAAAGTAGGGAGCATCGCCTTGATGGGCCGTCCAACCACTTAGCACAAAGGGCACAGGGCCTCCAGCGCCAATCCATTCACCGTTGTATTTGCGAGCGATGTGCACATGCGTGCCGGTGGCGATGCCTCCTTCGCAGGATGGATGTCCGATACGATCGCCGGCATTGACCCATACACCGGCCGGGATGCGTTCTTTTTTGGCAATATGCATATATAGAATGACCCAGCCGGTTTGCTCATATCCATCCCCATCGAGGTCAAGGATGACATAGCCGCCGCCCGAGCGGACGATCAAACCTGGGGCCACAGCCACAACCCAGTCGGGACTTTCGCCGCACCCTGGTTCGGCCATGGCTGGGGCAAAATCGAGCGCAGCTAAGGCACTCTCCTTTTCCCAGGCCGCATGGGGGCCACCTGTGAAGCTCCACAGGCGGCCTGGTTCAAAAGGAAAGGTGAGCGGCGGCTGGATGAGGTGGGGGGGAAAGAGTGGCTCGACCCCAGCGGTTAATTCCCATGGGTCACCGAAAAGGCGGCGGTAGACGGCTAAAAAGCCAGTTTCTGGGTCAATCGCTTGTAGCCACTCTTCATACGTGTGATGTCGCGAGAAAAGATATTGAAGCGCTACAGTGCCGGCATTCAGCTCGGGTGCAAGGCGAAGTGTTTGACCATCGGGGAATTTCAGCTCGGTTAAGGTGCCGGCTCGCCAACTGTAGTAGCCTGCGGCAATATCTTGCACAAGCAAGCGCAATTGCTGGTACAGACCGCGATAACGCAAATCGCCATAGGCTAGGGGGTAGCTTGGATCTACACCAGGTTTGGATTGCCCGGTGACCCAGCCGGTTTTGTATTCGATATAGGCCAAGAGGAGACGAGGATTGATGGAACTTTCTAACGCAATGCGGCGAACGCAACCGGCTCCGCTTGTCCATCCATCTACAGCGAGGTACTCCTTGTGTTCAGCTAAATATCCACCGGCTTGTTGGACGTACGCCTCAATCTCAAATCCAACAGTGGAAGGCGAGTAAACGACCTCGCTATCCGGTAAGAGTTTTTCGGAAGGTGTTTTGGCAACCCCGTCTAGACGATTTGGAATGAGAAGCAGAAGGCCGGGCGGAAGGAAACCTTGTTCAGGTAGAGAGGTGGAAGCCAGAATTTCTTCTGGTTGGACGCTAAAGCGCGTAGCGATGGTCTCTAAGCTATCGCCGGCTTGGGTTAGGTAACGGATGGTGGCGGAAGAGGTTGCTTGGAACGTTCCTGTGACTTGAGGACGAACCGGCTTGGTAGCAGTAAGGGTGGGTGTTTCTTGCCTTGTCTGGACGGTTGCAGTTGCCGGAAAAGGCAAAGGGGTTGAAGTAGGGTCCTCGATCCAGGCGGCAGTGGGATAGGCATGGTAATCGCCCCACAAGTTGCCTTGGCAAGCAACCAAGGGGATAAGAAGAAAGAACCCAACCATAATACGCTGAAGGAACTTCACATTGAATGATTATACAATAATAGGGAAAAAGGACGGCTAAGAGGAGAATTAGGTTTGCAAGGCATGTTCAGGGAATGAAGAAGGCTTCCCTCCAAAGTAGGACAGGAAGCCTTTTCTGGTCGATTGCGTTTTTTCTCGCGTGAAGCAGGTGCTCTCTTTGGGCTCCGTGAAGAGAGAATGTGTCTTTTCGGTATCTTGGATTCCTGCGTTTGCTTCGGCCTATGGCGCCGCAGATATCCCTTATCCGAGCTTTGGTCCTGCCTCAATGACGTCGCGCGGGGTAGTGGTCTCGAACTTTTTCATGTTATCCATAAACCGAGATGCCAGTTGGCGGTAGCGCTTCCAGTATTCCTCTTTGTGTTGCCAGGATCGTTCTGGATAAAGCACGTCTTCGGGCACATCGGGACATGTCTTAGGGACTTGGAAACCGAAGATGGGGTCGGTGTAGTATTCTACCTGGTCAAGCAGACCTTCTAGGGCGGCATTGAGGAGGTTACGGGTATGGCGAATACTGATGCGTTTACCCACGCCGTACGGGCCGCCTACCCAACCCGTGTTAACCAGCCAGCATTTGACGCCATAACGCTCGATTTTGCGGCGCAATAGTTCGGCATAAAAGGCGGGTGGATGCACCATAAACGGTCCGCCAAAGCAGGCGCTGAAGGTGATTTCCGGTTCGTCGCGCAAGCCGATTTCCGTTCCGGCAATTTTGGAGGTGTAGCCGGAAATGAAGTGATACATTGCCTGTTCGGTCGTCAGGCGAGCGATCGGCGGCATTACCCCTGAAGCATCGCAAGTGAGGAAGATGATGTTTTTTGGGTGACCACCGCGCTTTTCAGGAACGGCATTTTCGATGAAGGTTAGCGGGTAGGCGGCGCGGGTGTTTTCAGTGATGGAGGCATCGTCGAGGTCGATGAAGCGGGTCACTGGGTCGTAGACCACGTTCTCTAGCACCGTACCGAAGCGGCGGGTGGCAGCGTAGATTTGCGGTTCAGCGCTTGGCGAGAGTTCGATGACCTTTGCGTAACAGCCGTCCTCGAAGTTGAAGATGCCGTTATCACTCCAGCCGTGTTCGTCGTCTCCGATGAGGCGACGTTTTGGGTCGGCAGAAAGGGTTGTCTTGCCGGTCCCCGAGAGGCCGAAGAAGAGTGCCACGTCGCCGTTTTGGCCTAGATTGGCTGAGCAGTGCATGGTTAGCACGTTGTGGTGGAGAGGGAGCAAATAGTTCAGGAGCGTGAAGACCGACTTTTTGATTTCGCCGCCATAGCCGGTGTTGCCGATGATACATAGCCTTTGGGCAAAGTTGAGGGCGATAAAGGTCTCGGTGGGGGTTTGGTCAATTGGTGAGAAGGCTTTGAAACCGGGCACCGAAATCACAGTGAATTCCGGCACGAAGCGTCGGTACTCTTCGGCGGTTTGCGGCTTGATGAACATGTTGCGGGCAAAGAGGCTGTGCCAAGCCAGTTCGGTCACAATACGGACCGGTAAGCGGTACTGAGGATCGGCTCCCCCGTAGACGTCCTGGACGAAGACATCACGCCCTTGTAGATAGCCTTGCAGACGGGCGAAGAGTTCATCAAATTTATCCGGTGCGAAGGGACGGTTATACTGTCCCCACCAGATTTTGTCTTCGTTCTCCGGTTCGCGGACGACAAACTTATCGTTGGCGGCGCGGGCGGTGTGTTTGCCGGTGTGGACGACGATCGGTCCGAGATGAGCAATCGAGGCTTCGCCGCGGAAGATGATTTCCTCGTAAAGAGCCTCGGTGGGGAGATTCCAATACACTTTTCGTAGGTTCGTCAGGCCAAGGTAATCCAGCCCATAATCCGAGCGGATGGCTGCAGCTTGTCCTTCTGTGGGGGTTTTGATGTTAAGAATATTGTTCATAGGTCACCTTCGTTGAGGGCAGTGGGTCGAGAGCAGGTAAATGGCTTTCAACTGATGTTTTCTGTTTCCTGTCCAATGTTCTTTGCTCTCTCATAGCCAATCTCTGACCACTTTTCGGTCGCCGATATAGATTTCGCTCGGCGCGTTGGGGTCAAGTGCCCATTTCATGCGTTCGATACCTTCGGTCA
>JANWWB010000029.1 GCA_025056515.1 Anaerolineales bacterium | reverse complement strand
AAGTCGAGCAGGTCGCTGATGATTTTCTCAGCGTTGCGGGTTTCGCGTTCAAGGATATCCAGGTATTCGCGTACTTTTTCATCCGCTTCAGGTAGGATGAGTTTCAGAAAGTAGACAGCATTGCTGATGACGGCCAAGGGGTTGCGCAGTTCGTGGCCGACGCCGCCGGCCAGTTGACCAAGGACGGCCAGTTTTTCCTGGCGGACGAGTTGTTCCTGGGCTTCTTTGAGTTGACGGGTGCGCTCCTCAATGCGGGCCTCAAGTTCGGCGTTTAAGCGGTGGATTTCTTCTTCGGCCCGTTTCTGGTCGGTAATGTCTTCAACGACACCCTCGATCCAACCTTGTTCGGGATAGATGCGCGCTGAGTATCTTGCCCAAAAGATAGAACCATCTTTGCGGTAGAAACGTGCTTCAAAGTTCTTAATGAAGCCGTCGCGACGAATAAGTTCGAGCATACGCTCACGCGTCCCTGGGTCAACATAATGCTCTTGCGTGCTAAATTGATTCACAAATTCTGAGCGCCCGCTGTAGCCGAACATGTGTGCCAATTGATCATTGCTCTCCAGGATTTTTCCGTCCGAGATACGGGTGCGAAAGAGACCGACCTGGGCGTTGTGGAAGAGATTGCGATACGTCTCTTCACTCTGGCGGAGCCGTTCTTGGGCCTCTTTTTGTTCGGTAATATCTTGCACAACGCCCTCAATCCAGCCTTGTTCCGGGTAGATGCGGTCATAGAAACGCGCCCAGAAGATCGAACCGTCCTTACGGCGCATGCGGGCTTCAAAGTTCTCGACAACGCCGTTTTGGTAGAGCAACTCAAGCAAACGTTCGCGCGTTCCAGGATCGACATAATGCTTTGCCGTGATATGTTCGGCGATGAATTCTTCGCGGCTTGCGTAGCCAAACATATGTGCAATATAGTCATTGCTTTCCAGGATTTTTCCATCCGAAATTCGACTGCGAAAGAGACCAACTGGAGCATTCTGGAAAAGATCACGATATTTCTCTTCGCTTTGACGGAGTCTTTCTTCGGCTAATTTGCGCTCGGTAATATCACGCACAATGCTGTGAATGTGAGAAGGCTTTCCTTGCTCGTCGTAGACAAGGGCTACGTTTACCTCTCCCCAGACACGTGTCCCATCTTTGCGCATGAACACTCGCTCATAGACCGGCAAGTGCTCACCTGCCAGCAGGCGAAACCGTTTTTCCATACTATCCTGTCGTTCTTCGGGTGCAATGAAATCGACCACAGGCCTTCCGACGATTTCTTCTGTAGGATAACCGAGAAATTCAGAAACGCGGGGGTTGACTTTGAGATGAATCCCTTCTAGGCTGATTATAAAAATAGCGTCGTTGGTTTGTTCGAAGAGTGCACGGTAAGCCTTTTCTTTTTCCTGAACAAGCTGCTCGGCTTGTTTGCGTTCGGTGATGTCGTTGATGACATGGACGCTGCCGATGCACTTTCCTGCGTGATCTAGAATCGGGTCTACACTCAATTCGAACCAGCGGTCATTTTGCTTGAACGTCAGCATGTGGCGGTGTTTTGTTCTTTGAGTGACGTCAAGCGGGCAGGCGGAGATAGGCGCATCTGCGCCGTACACTAGGTGATAGCACTTTTTGCCGAGAATCTCGGCTGCCGGACGTTGAAAGAGTTCTTCAGTGGTGCGATTGCATTGCACAATCGTGCAATCCTTGTCTGTGATAAAAATAGCGCTGTTGACGGCGTCGAAGGTGGCTTGCCACTCGGCGGCGCTTGGATTTGAACTCAAGCGCCTCTTAGCTGCCTGCTTTTTGTCCTTTTCGGTTGAGCCTGGTGTTGGAATTTTATCGGTCATGCGTATGCCCTTCGAGCAGAAAAAGATCAACATAAGTAGTATAGCAAGATTATTCGCTTTTAGATAGTTCTTTCGGGAACGAAAGTGCGTTTCTAAAGTGCGTTTCTCGATAGGCGGTCTCTGTGCTGGTGGTGGTATAGGGGCCACCCCAATTTTTCTGAGAGAAGCAGTCAGTGTTTGCAAAGGAGCAATTCTGCTATAATAGGGCCATGACTTTTTGTTTTTGCCGGGTTTCCTATTCTATGCAAGCATAAAACCCTTGCGGCAGTTTCTTTCCGGCGCGCCTGCCGCAAAGGGCGCGCTTTTCGTTTGAAGTTTCTCTTCTGCTGCAGTTAAGCGTGACGAATCACAGTCGCTGGGAGGCTTGTATGTCTGTCGAAGAACAAGTAAATTTGTTAATGCAAGGGACCGAGTATGGGGATAAAGAACTCGAAGAGACCATGCGCCGTGAGCTACGTGAGCGGCTGCTCGATGCTCAAAGAGAAGGACGTCCTTTGCGCGTCTATTGCGGTTTTGACCCGCGCACCAGCGATTTGCATCTCGGCCATACCGTGCCGATGCGCAAGCTGCGCCAGTTCCAGGAACTCGGGCATGAGGTTACGTTTGTTGTCGGTGATTACACCTCCCTGATTGGCGATCCATCGGATAAGGATAAATTGCGCCCGCGCCTTACCCCCGAGCAGGTGCGCCAGAACGCCGCCACTTATGCCGAACAAGCCTATAAAATTCTCGACCGGCAAAAGACTCGCATTCGGTATAACTCGGAATGGCTGTCTAAACTATCGTTTGCCGAGCTTATCAACCTCGCCGCAAACTTCACCCTTCAGCAATTTATTCGCGAACGGGAAAACTTCCGCCTGCGTTGGGAAAACAACGATCCTATCTATCTTCACGAGACGTTTTACGCCCTTATGCAGGGATACGATGCCTATATGCTCAGAGCCGATGTACAGATTGGCGGCACCGACCAAATGTTCAATATTATGACTGCCGCCCGCAAGATTATGACTTTCCTGGGAGAACGTCCGAATATTGCCCTTATTTTAGGCATCCTGCCGGGGACGGATGGCGAAGTCAAGATGAGCAAATCGCTCGGCAATCATATTCCTCTACTAGCGACGCCTGAAGACATGTACGGTAAGGTCATGTCCATCCCCGATAAGGCGATGGGATCCTATATGCGTTTGGTCACGCGCTGGACTCCTGACCGGATCGCCGCATACGAAGCGGCTCTTCAAGCTGGGACGCTTCACCCCCGTGATTTGAAGATGGCTATCGCGCATGAGATTGTCTCCATCTTTCATAGCGAGGAGGCCGCTA
>JANWWB010000002.1 GCA_025056515.1 Anaerolineales bacterium | reverse complement strand
GCATAGCGTTCTTTCTCAACTGCTCGATAATGCCCTGAAATATGCGCCGGAGGGACCAATTTGGGTAGAAGCTGACTTGATTCGCAGCCGTGTCCGAGTGCGTGTGACCGATTGTGGCCCGGGTATTCCTGTGGAAAAACGACCTTTCCTCTTTGAGCGTTTTCAGCGTTTGCATGCTAGCGACTCGCAGACGGTGTATGGATATGGCTTGGGATTGTATTTGGCACGCCAGCTCCTACGTGCTCATAAAAGCGATTTACGTTATGAAGCGCCCCCCGAGGGTGGTTCACGCTTTGTGTTTTTCTTACAGGCAGTCCAATGAAAGCCAAACTTTTGCTGGTTGACGATGACCCAACACTGCGGGAATTGTTAGGAAAGTATCTCCGCGAACATCAATTCGAGGTGATCGAAGCACCTAGCGGTCGAGATGGATTGCGCTTAGCATACCACCATCGTCCTGACCTGATTCTGCTGGATGTCATGCTTCCAAGTATGGACGGTTGGGAGGTTTGCTCTCGCCTGCGTGAGATGACCGATGTCCCAATTATCATGTTGACAGCTAAAGCTGCGGAAGATGATAAGTTGCGTGGCTTCCGCTTGGGGGTAGATGACTATGTCACTAAGCCTTTCAGTTTTGCTGAACTGGTTGCCCGAATCCAAGCGGTCCTGAACCGGCGCAGAGCGCAGAGCGACGATTCGGAGATCTTAGTGCATGGTGATATTGTCCTAAACCTGAAAACCTTCCAGGCCACCCTCAATGGTGAGCCACTTGACTTAACTCCGACCGAGTTCCGCTTGCTCGAAGCGCTGATGCGGCGCAAGGGTGGTGTGGTCTCTGACGAAACGTTGATGCGAGAGGTCTGGGGTTCGGACTATAATGATCCCTCCTTGGTGCGGCGTTACATCCTCCTCCTGCGCAAGAAAATCGAGCGTCGCCCTTCCGACCCCGTTTGGATTCGTACCGTGCGTGGTTTTGGTTATCGCCTTGGCCCGGTCTCGCTCCCTAACCGGGATGCAGCAAGCACCGAACAAAACCTTGAAAGCTAAGCTTGAGCTTTTTAGGAGGGGAATGAGTCGTTTTGCTTCACAGGGTCAGCAAGACGTATAAGGCGGCCAGCGCTAGAAAGGGTGCATAAGGAATGGCTAGGAAGGCCTGATAGTTTCGGCTGAGCAACATGCGAAGGATAAGGAACAGGCTTACTATCCCACCGGCCAAGATGCCATAGAACAGGCCAATCAGAATCCCCGGCCAGCCGAGCATAAGCCCGATGATTGCGGTTAAGTTGACGTCTCCATATCCAAGGGCAATTTCATCTTCCGAAAGGCCGCGTTTCTTTGCCATGTATTTTACGTAGACTTTGCCCAGCCAGTAAAAGAACAACATGATTGTAAAACCGACAACACCTCCAAGGAGGGTACTCATCGCACCTTCCGTAAGCGAGCTGCGCCCTCGCAGGACCAGGCCAGTTATGAACCCTAAGCCAACGCCGAAAAGGCTCACCTGATGCAAGATGACCCGATATTCGAGGTCGGTAATGATCACAAGAGCAAAGTACAAGACGAGTGTTAGCGTTAAGAGGGAAGGTAAATAGGGATGGGGAAAGAGCACCAATCCAAGAGCCATAAGAGGCATGGCCCCCTGGACAATCCAGGCACGCAGGGGGCGCTGTTTCCCGCATGCGTGACAAGGCTTCAACCAAAGATATCTGGAAAGAGACAAAGGAGCTTGGCAGTTCAGGCAGACCGGTTGACTAAAACGCCGAGTTAAAGGCAAGACATCAGCTAGGTAATTGACCAGCCACCCTCCCAACCAACCTAAACTGACAAAGAACAAGTCTGTGAGAATCTTCATATCGCCGATTATAGCCCGATTTGCCAGCCTTGGAAGGTGCTTTTGAAGAGTGTTGGCCTTCTTCGACGCACTCTGCTTTACCGAGCGGCAGCCTGGATAACAGAATAGGCGGAGGAGCAAATCTGGTAAAATCACTTTTGCTTTTTGTCAGTAGGACATCTTTAACCTTGTGGGATGATGGAGGGTTTTGAATGGAAAAGTTTATCGTGGATGGAGGTGTTTCATTACGTGGCGAAATAACGCCGGCCGGCAATAAGAACGCTGCCTTGCCGCTTTTGGCAGCAACTCTCTTGACACGCGAACCGGTTCTCCTCCATAATGTGCCGGATATTCGTGACGTACGCGATATGCGCAAATTAATTGCCAGCCTTGGCGTAACTTTCGAGGACTTGGGAGGCGGCTCCTGGCGGGTGACTGCCTCTGACGTCCGTCCCGCCGACCTTGATCCCGATTTGTGCTCTCGGATTCGGGCCTCTATCTTGCTTGCCGGGCCAATGCTTGCGCGTGCTGGCTCTGTTCATCTTCCGCCGCCGGGTGGAGACGTCATTGGTCGACGCCGTCTCGATACTCATTTCTTGGCCTTAAGCGCTCTCGGTGCAAAAGTTCACTATCGCCGCTCGTTGGATTTGCAGGCGCGTCGTCTCGAAGGAGCGGAGATTCTCCTCGATGAGGCCTCGGTCACCGGCACCGAGAACGCTATCATGGCAGCTGTGACAGCAAAGGGAAAGACTATTGTGCGGAACGCTGCCTCCGAGCCACATGTGCAGGAGCTGTGTCATTTATTGAATGCCATGGGGGCGCGCATCTCCGGCATCGGGTCGAATACGCTTGTCATTGAGGGCGTCGATTCATTGCATGGAGCTGAGTTCACGGTTGGACCGGATTATCTTGAGGTGGTCAGTTACATCGGCGCGGCGGTGGTTACGCGTGGCGAGATTCGTATCCGCAATGCTGGCGTTCGTTACTTGGATATGATTCGCATGGTCTTCCGGCGGCTCGGCGTACATTGGGAAGTCGAGGGCGATGATGTGATTGTCCCTGCCCGGCAACGTTTGAAAATTCAGCCCGATTTAGGCGGAGCGATCCCGGAAATTAAGACAAACATTTGGCCGGCATTTCCTACCGATTTGATGAGCATTGCCATTGTGGTCGCGACGCAATCGCGGGGCAACGTCCTGTTTCACAACTGGATGTTTGAGGGACGGATGTACTTCACCGATAAGCTCAAGAGCATGGGAGCGCAGATTATCTTGTGCGATCCACATCGATGTCTGGTGAGTGGCCCAAGCCGACTCTACGGAGAGAAAGTGGAAAGTCCCGATATTCGTGCCGGCATGGCGCTTGTCCTGGCGGCGCTGGCGGCGGAAGGCACGACGACCATCCGTAACGTTGGTCAAATCGATCGTGGTTACGAGCGCGTGGATGAGAAATTGCGCTCCTTGGGCGCACGCATTCAACGCCTCGAGGAAAAGTGAGGACAACAGGATGGCAAAAGTTGTTGTTGGGATGTCTGGTGGTGTCGATTCCTCGGTTGCTGCTGCTTTGCTCAAGGAGCAAGGCCATGAAGTGACCGGCGTGATGCTGCGCTTGTGGTCGGAACCGGGCAAGGAGGACTCCAATCGGTGTTGTACACCGGATTCCATGCATCTTGCGCGGCGCGTTGCTGCTCGACTGGACATCCCCTTCTATGTCGTGGATGTCAAAGAGCAATTCCGTGCTACTGTGGTCCAGGCGTTTTTAGATGGATATGCGGCGGGAATTACGCCCAATCCTTGTTTGGTTTGCAACCGATGGATTCGCTGGGGTATTTTGCTGGAGCAGGCTCGCGCCTTGGGCGCAGAGTACTTAGCGACCGGTCATTATGTCCGCTTACGTGTGGATGCGAGCGGGCGGTGGCAATTGTGGCGTGCAGTGGACCGTATCAAAGACCAATCTTATGTTCTCCATGTCTTGACACAGGAGCAATTAGCACATTCACTCTTCCCGGTTGGCGAATATACGAAAGAAGAGGTACGTCGTCTGGCCGAGACCTTCCACTTACCGACCGCCCGTCGTCCCGATAGTCAGGATTTGTGCTTCTTGGCCGGAGAGGATTATCGCCTCTTTTTGCGGCGACAGGCCCCTGAAATTTTGCGTCCCGGTCCGATTGTGACCCGTGATGGGCGTGTGCTGGGGGAGCATCGTGGTTTGGCTGAGTATACGATTGGACAGCGTCGCGGACTCGGAATCGCTGCCCCACAACCTCTTTATGTCTTGGAAAAAGACTTGGTCAACAATACGCTGATTGTCGGCCCGGCCGAAGAACTGGGGCGTTCGGAATTGATTGCCGGACCGGTGAACTGGGTAAGCGGCGAACCGCCTGTGACGCCCTTCCGGGCCGAAGTGAAAACGCGCTATACGGCTAGGGAGGTCCCGGCGGAAGTTACCCCTCTGGAAGGTGGTAGGCGCGTGCACATTCGTTTCGATGTGCCGGTGCGCGACCTGACACCCGGACAGGCAGCGGTGTTTTATCTTGGCGATCTCCTCCTCGGAGGAGGAATAATCTTGTCTTGATTTCGTGTAGAAAAATTGTGATATACTCTCAAACTGCGGACATCGGTTCGGACAGATACCTTAGTCTGAAATATCCAGCTGGATGAATCTGTG
>JANWWB010000429.1 GCA_025056515.1 Anaerolineales bacterium | reverse complement strand
CCACCGGCCATGCGGTGATCAATCTCAACCGCGAGGACGGCGGGCGGCGCAAGTTCATTCTGGTGGAGATGGCGCACTACTTTGATACGGTGCTCCTGCCGCGCATCAAGAAGGTTACCTTCTCACCGGAGTGGAAGGACGGCAAGCCCAAGCGCCTCGCCACCCAAGAAGAAGCCGAACGCTCCCCGCGTATCGTCAAGGTCATCCGCTTAGAGTCCTATGAAGATGCGCTCAATAACCTGAGCTTTGACGACGAAAGCGGCCAAAAAGCGCTGGACCTGTTCGGGGAAGAGTACCTCCTGCGCTACATGCTGCGATGGGAGACCCTCAAGAGCGAAACGTTCCTGGATGTGGAGCAACTGCAAACGCCATTTTCCTACAAACTTCGCCTTCATCGGGATGGTGAGACCCGGGAGCGCCCTGTAGACCTACCCGAAACCTTCAATTACCTTTTGGGCTTGGATGTGCAGACGCGCCGAACTTTTGACGACCAGGGACGACGGTATGTGGTTTATCACGGAACTCTCCGCAATGGCCGCACCGTAGCAATAATTTGGCGCGAGACGCGGGGCTGGACCAAAGAGGACTACGAGCGGGACCGCGATTTTGTCGCCGCACACCAACTGACCGACGGCGCCGACGAAATCTTCGTCAACGGCGATTCGCTCATCCCTGACGCGCAGGCGCTGGATGCGCTGTTCAAAGAACGCATGTTTGCAGGCGTGGAGGCATAGTATGGCTGATGTGTTGTTCAAAAAAGTTGACTATAGCCTGAAAAAACTCATCGAGGACATTCATGTGGGCGAAATCGGCCTGCCGGATATCCAGCGTCCCTTTGTCTGGCCGCGCAGCAAAGTGCGCGATCTGCTGGATTCCATGTATCGGGGCTTTCCCATTGGATACCTGCTCTTTTGGGAGAACGGTTACGCCGATGCGCACCGTGCTATTGGCACGGATGGAAAACAAAAAGTGCCCCGCCTACTCATCGTGGATGGCCAGCAACGCCTCACCTCGCTCTACGCCGTCATGAAAGCCACCCCCGTAATTGATAAAGAGTTTCGGTCGGAATGCATCCGCATCGCCTTTCACCCTCTAATGGAAAAGTTCGAAGTATGTAATCCCGCCATTGAAAGAGATGTGGAGTGGATTGCCGATGTGAGCGTACTGTGGAAACCGGAGACCAGTGCCTACACATTCATCCAGGACTTTCTCAACCGCCTGAAAGGGCGACATTCTCTATCTCCTGAAGAAGAAAAGAGAATACCGGCCGCTATTGATCGGCTGGTCAAGTTGCAGGATTATCCGGTTACGGCGCTGGAAATATCCTACTCAGTGGACGAAGATCGGGTGGCTGAGATATTCGTTCGCATCAACAGCAAGGGGACGCCGCTTAATCAGGCCGATTTCATTCTTACACTAATGTCCGTATTTTGGGATGAGGGACGCAAACAGTTGGAGGATTTCTGTCGGCAAACCAAGACGCCGCCGGTCGGCAACAGACCTTCCCCTTACAACTACTACCTGCTTCCCAAGCCTGACCAGTTACTCAGGGTTAGCGTAGCCCTGGGTTTCCGACGTGCGCGCCTGGAACACGTGTATTCTTTATTGCGGGGCAAAGACCTGCAAACCAAGCAATTCTCGGATGAGCAGCGAGAAAGGCAATTTGCCATTTTGACAGAGAGCCAAGCCTATGTGCTGGATCTCCAGAACTGGCATGAGTTCTTCAAGGTTCTCAAACGCGCTGGCTACTCCAGTTCCCAGTTTATCTCTTCCGAAATGGCCGTGCTATACGCCTATGCTCTATGGCTCATTGGCAAGCGCGATTTTCATGTTGACCTCTATCGTCTACGCGAGATCATGGCCCGCTGGTTCTTCATGACGGCTCTTACCGGGCGCTACACTGGCTCGCCGGAAAGCCGCATGGAACAGGATTTGGGCCTCCTACGCGACGCCCGGACGGCGGATGATTTTGTGCGCGTACTGAATCAGCAAATCGAGGCAGTTCTCACACGGGACTATTGGGAAGTCACCCTGCCCAATGAGTTGGAAACAGCGGCGGCACGCAGCACAGGCCAGTTCGCCTACTACGCAGCCCTCTGCCTTTTGGATGCACCAGTACTCTATTCAAAGATGAAAGTGTCAGACCTATTGGATCCCTCAGCAAAAGCCAAGAAAGCAGCTTTAGAACGCCATCATCTTTTCCCGCGACGGTATCTCCAAAGAATCAACATCCACGAGAAACGCCTCATCAATCAAGCGGCCAATTACGCTTTAGTGGAATGGAGTGATAATGTGAAGGTGTCGGACCGTCCGCCTTCAGACTATGTCCCCGAACTCGAGAGCCGTTTCTCACCGGACGAGATTCAGGCAATGTATCGCCTGCATGCCCTGCCGGAGTGCTGGTACGAAATGGGGTACTATGAATTCCTTAAGGAAAGGCGAAAAAGGATGGCGGACGTTATCCGACAAGGCTTTGAGAAAATCAGGGGAGAGTAAGCATGCCGAACGGACTCCAGCAATACATCAAACTCGAAAATCGCCTGGTCTTGCTGGCTTGGCTCAACCGTCTGCTGGGCTACAAGAGCAACCGGGAACTGCTGGAAGACTGTAAAACCGCCTCCGAAGGGTTTGGGGCGGATGGGCGCAGTTTTCTCTACCATCACCTTATTGCGCGCGGCAGTCAGGTGCGCATCCCGGAAGACGACCTCTCGCGCTACGACGAGAACATTCGCCTGCACCTGGAGAAAATCAACCGCGGGCGTACCGACAAGATCACCCTGCGCTACTTTCAGTACCTGGCCGCGCTTTACACCGAAATCGTCCTCGATCGACTCTTCAACAGCAAAGCCCAGTTATCAGCCGACCTGAACGCCTTTGTTGCCGAGCGCAACGCCCGCCGTCTGCCTGGTGAACCGCGGGAGGAACCCTTTGCCGAGAACGACCTCACCAAACTGGCCTACTGGATGGCCACCGGCAGCGGCAAGACCTTGCTTTTGCACCTGAACTACTACCAGTTCCTGCACTACAACTGCCAGCCGCTGGACAACATCTTGCTGATCACGCCCAACGAGGGCTTAAGCGAGCAGCATCTGGCGGAGCTGGCCGCCTCCGGCATTCCGGCGCGGCGCTTCGAGTTGAACGCGGGCGGCCTGTGGAGCGGCAGTCAGAACGTGGTACAGGTCATCGAAATCACCAAATTGGTAGAAGAGAAGCGCGGCGGCGGGGTGAGCGTTCCCGTGGAAGCCTTTGAGGGCTGCAATTTGATCTTCGTGGATGAAGGTCACAAAGGCAGCGGCGGCGAGGCTTGGCGCAAGGTGCGCGAGGCGCTGGGGGCGACAGGATTTACCTTCGAGTACAGCGCGACTTTTGGGCAGGCCCTCTCGGCGACGCGCAACGATTCCCTTACCGCCGAATACGGCAAAGCCATCGTTTTTGACTATTCCTACCGCTACTTTTACGGCGACGGCTTTGGAAAAGACTTTTGCATCCTGAACCTGAAAGAGGAGGTCGACACCGAAAAAACCGACACGCTTTTACTGGGCAACCTGCTGTCCTTCTACGAGCAGGTCCGGCTTTATGAAGAGCACAAGGAGACCCTCCGTTCTTACAATCTGGAAAAGCCTCTGTGGGTCTTTGTGGGCAGCACCGTCAATGCCGTCTACCTCGAGAACAAGCAGCCGCGCAGCGATGTGCTAACCGTGGCGCGTTTCCTACACCGCGTGCTCTCTGACCGCACTTGGGCGGTTGACACCATCCGTGCTATCTCGGAGGGAAAG
>JANWWB010000397.1 GCA_025056515.1 Anaerolineales bacterium | reverse complement strand
CCAAAAGTCCCCAAAAAGGCCCCTAGACCGGTGAGCAGGCCGGTAAACCAGTTAGTTGCCGGACCGCCAATCTGCTGAGCCGGACGAGCCATCTCTGAAGCAGGCGAGGGAGCGTCCGTTTCAAAACCGGTTGGCAAAGTTTGGACATATGCAAGCACATCTCGTCCATCGACAGGAGACCAGCCTAGGCGCGCTCCTACCGGCATATCCACCCCAGCTACACCAAAGCGCGTGCGGTGTAAAAAGCGCCACGGATCACGCGTCGCCACCGTCCCCAGGTATTCGTTCACCCCCTCGCTACGAAAAACGATTTTCGTCCCATCCTGGCCATGACAAGAGGCGCAAACGCTTTCATAGAGGCGCTTGCCGTGCTCTACATCTCCGCCGATCACTTTGAGTGAGACATAGTCAATATACAAGCTATCGTCAATCACACCATACTTGAGGAAAACGGCCAGCTGCCGCATAGCTGTTTCATCGAGATAAGCGGAATAATCATGCGCCGGATCGTTTTCCCCCTTGAGGTGGGCGATAATGTCCTCTTCCGTCATTTGGCTGGTCATCAGCATTACATCTGGGAAGCCCGTGTAGTGTGAACCAGAGCCATATGCGCCGAGGGCGCCGCGATAATCCCAGCCATGGCATTCCACACAACGCCAGGTATCGGGTCCAGAACGAGTGTTGGTGGTCTGACGTGACCAGATGGGCATATCTCCGGGCGGGGCAGAAACCCCCAAGGCAGCAAACCAATTGTCATAGAGAATGGCCCCTTGGATAATATCTTCTTGTGACACTCCCGTCTGCGCCGCCGCGCCGGAAGCCAGAAGCAAAGCCAGTCCAACAACACCGAGAAAGAGAATAAACCCGATTTTTTGCTGCAGCCTCATGGAGATTCTCCTTAGGAGAAATGACTTGCAGAACACATAAATTATACTTGATTTACTATCCAGTTTGTCCAAAAAAGTACAGACGTGATATACTTTGTGTCCGCAGGATAAGCTGTGAGTTGTCCTATTCGGGGACTACGCTTATCGAGCAGATTGCGTTTCTTTGCGGGCCGGAGGAAATTCATGAAGCATTTTATCATCGTTTCGATCCTGGTGATTGGAGCAACTCTGCTGGTGTATACCGGTATTCAAAGCATTGGGGTTTTGCCGGCGCAAGCCAGCGCCCAAGCCGTCTCGATTGACCGTTTGCTTAACATCCAATTCTGGTTGATTTCGTTCCTCTTCTCTCTGATTACCGTCACGCTCCTATATAGTTTGGTTGTCTTTCGCCGCAAACCGGGAGACACGAGCGATGGCGCACATATTGAGGGAAATACCCGTCTGGAAATTCTCTGGACGTTGATTCCATTGTTCGTGGTCATTTTTGTTGCCTATTTAGGGGCGCAATCCTTGGGTGAAACAAGGCGGGTGGATCCAACAGCGTTACAAGTGGAAGTCTTGAGTGGTCAATGGTTCTGGTCATTTACTTATCCCGACTACGGCGTAACTACCGACACCCTCTATCTACCGGTCAACAAACAAGCGGTCTTGCGCATGACCAGCATCGATGTCATTCACTCCTTCTGGGTGCCGGAATTCCGCGTCAAGCAAGACCTAGTGCCAGGCAAGACCACCGAATTGCGCATCACGCCCATTCAAACCGGCGAATATCAGGTCTTGTGCGCTGAAATCTGCGGTGCCTCACACGCTTACATGGTTGCGCCCGTGCGAGTGGTCACGCAAGAGGAATTTACTGCTTGGATTGAGCAACAAGCCTCACAGGTTGCGCTCGACCCGGTGCAGCGTGGTCGCCGTCTAGCCAATCAATATTGCATTGCTTGCCACTCGATTGACGGCAGCCAAAAGGTCGGTCCAACCTGGAAAGGATTGGCCGGCTCAGTCGTCCAGTTAGCCGATGGAAGTACCGTTGTGGCCGATGCTGAATATTTACGCAATTCGATCATCAATCCTAATCTACAAATTCACGCCGGCTTCCAACCGAATGTCATGCCGAACTTCAGCAATATTTTGAGCGAAAGCCAGATTGAAGACCTGATCGCATATATCCAAAGTATAAAGTAGGTTGGCAAGTTCTCTCTTGACAGAGGAGACAGATTGGAATCAGCAGCAACAACTGACTCTGTGCACACCTTTGATACGCTTACCGATACAAGTTTGTAGTGAAGGAGCAGAACCAAACGTATGAAGACAATTCTTTCTCTTGGGCTTGTGCGTGGTCTGGCTTGGGAAATCCTGGGAACTGCCCTGGGAATCGGGTTCGTGGCCCTCGTGCGCGCCTTGATGGGGTTGCCAGCCTGGAAAGCAGAACCGGCGGTTGTCTTTGGAGCGCTCCTTGGGGCGCTGTTCTTCCTCTATGGTGTAGGGATTTTGAATGACTGGCTCAAATGGGCTGCCGGCGAAGAGACCGAAGACCATCTGGATGATTCTCACCTCGGCTGGCGGCGCTATTTTGGCCCCTCGCTCGACCATAAAGTCATCGGCATTCAGTACCTCGTGTTGTCTCTGCTGTTGATGAGCGTGGGCGGCCTCTTTGCTCTTATCTTCCGCACCGAATTAGCCCGTTCGCAAATGCAATTTCTAACGCTCAATCAGTACAATACGCTCATGTCCCTGCATGGGATGGTGATGATTATCTCCATCCTGCTTGGGATTTCCGCCTTCATGAACTATCTGGTGCCGATGCTCATTGGGGCGCGCGACATGGCCTTTCCACGGCTTAACTCGTTTTCGTTTTGGATTGCCGTCCCGGCGGGACTGATCCTGCTTTCCAGTCTCTTCCTGGGCGGGTTCGATACCGGTTGGACAGGCTATCCGCCCCTTTCCGTGCGTGCTCCGCTGGGAATGCAGATGTTCTTCCTGGGAGTCTCGCTTGCTGGGTTTTCATCAATTCTAGGTGGCTTGAACATCATTGTCACCGTCGTCCGCCTGCGCGCCCATAGCATGACCGCCTTCCGCATGCCTATCTTCGTCTGGGCAGCGTTGGCCACTTCGGTCATCAGCCTGACGGCTACACAATTGATTGGCCTATCCTTCCAGATGGTTATGCTCCAACGCCTGTTCGGCATGGGCTTCTTTGACCCAGCCAAGGGCGGTAACCCGATCCTCTTCCAGCACTTGTTCTGGTTCTATTCGCACCCGGCTGTATACATTTTCGTCCTGCCCGGTCTAGGTATCATCAGCGAACTCCTGCCTGTCTTTGTCCGCAAGCCGCTCTTCGGCTACCGCTGGGTAGCGATGTCTTCACTGGGGATTGCCTTGGTGGGCTTTCTCGTCTGGGCACATCACATGTTTACCTCTGGCATGGCGGAGTACTTGCGCGTGCCGTTCATGTACAGCACCCTTCTGGTTGCCGTCCCGACCGGTGTCAAATTCTTTTCTTGGGTTGCAACCGTCTGGCGCGGCAAAATCTCCTTTGATACGCCAATGCTCTTCATCCTGGCTGGTATCATCGTCTTCCTGCTCGGCGGACTTTCCGGCCCGCCTAACGCGACCATCTCTACCGACCTACATCTCCATGACACATACTTTATCGTCGGCCACTTCCACGATACGATGTACGGCGGGTACATTTTCCCGTTCTTTGCCGCCATCTTTTACTGGTATCCCAAGATGACCGGCAAGCGACTCAATGAGACACTCGGTAAGCTTCAATTCTGGTTGATAGCGCCTTCGTTCACCGTGATGTCACTCTTGATGATGCGCGTCGGCCTGCTGGGGATGCGCCGCCGCATCGCCGATTATGACCCGGCACTTGGCTTCGACCCCTACCACCTGGTCATGACCATCATGGCTTTTCTGACCGCTCTAGGCGTGATCGTCTTCTTCATCAATCTGATTTACACCCATTTCAAAGGACAACCGGCGACAGGCAACGTCTGGAACTCGCGCTCGCCCGAATGGCAGGTTCCCTCGCCGATGCCAGTTCACAACTACGATCGCGAGCTGGAGGTGGTCGGCGAACCGTATGATTACGGCCTGCCCGGCTCACGCTACGTCAAATTCCACGGAGAAGCGTAACTATGGCTCACATCACCAAATCCGCCGCCTTTCGTCTTGGTTTATTGGTCTTCGGCGCGCTAGCCGCGTTGACCGTTGTTGAATTCGTCTTGGCGCTCTATCTCAACATTTGGCAATTGCTTTTATTGGTCGCCATCCTCAAAGCCGGTCTGGTGCTATATTATTACATGCACATTTACCGTCTTTTCCAAGCCGATACCACCCTCGATCACAATTCATACGCCTATAAATTGGCGACCAACCGTCTTGGGTTATGGTTGTTCTTTATTTCCGATTCGTTCGTCTTCGGCGGCCTGATGATTGCACGCATCAACCTTCTTGGGTTAACCCATCCGCACCTAGAACAAACAGTTGGCCTGATTGTCACCGCTGTCTTGCTCATTTCTTCGTTTTTCATGAACCGCGCCGAGACGGCCATGGCCCACGGAGATCGGAAACAATTCGCCATTAGCACAGCCATCACCTTGGCGTTAGGTATTCTCTTCTTGATCGGCGTAGTCGGTGTCGAATGGCAAATCGCCCCCTTCGGTCCGGGCGACGGCGCCCAGGGCGCAGTTTTCTACTCGATGACCGGCTTCCATGCCTTTCACGTCCTGACCGGCGTCATCTTCCTGGCGATTGTCTTGCGCAACGGGCTTCGCGGCCGTTACTCGCCGGAAAAGCATTGGGGTGTAGAAGCTTGCGCAATTTATTGGCACTTTGTGGATGTCGTCTGGATTTTCTACTACCCGGCGCTCTATCTGGTCGGGACAGCGATTGCCTAGCCTGTCCTGGAGAACTAGAAAGGCCGTTCTCAGAAGAATCATGTTCTCCGAACCTGCATCCGAGCGAACCTTCCTCTGGGTTGGATTGAGCATCTTGCTCATCCTGGTGCTGGCTATCGGCCTGGTTTTGCTGACTCGGCAACCCACCTATCGCGGCGTCCTCTACGACCCACCCGTAGCTGCACCTGATTTCACCTTGTACACCGTCGGAGGGCGTGAAGTCCACTTGAGTGATTTTCGCGGTAAGATTGTCCTGCTCTTCTTCGGCTACACCACCTGCCCGGACATCTGCCCGACCACCCTGGCGGTACTCCGTCAAGTCTATGCAGGGCTTGGCAAAGCAGCCGAGCATGTTCAAGTCTTATATGTGACGGTAGACCCAGAGCGTGACAACCCCGACCGAGTGCAAGAATATGTCTCTTTCTTCCAACCCGCTTTCCTCGGTTTGAGTGGCAGTCTGGAAGCGCTGGAGCCGGTCTGGCAAGCCTATGGCGTAACGCGCATCATCGAGCCGGCACCCGCCTCGGCAGCCGGGTATTTCGTCACCCACTCCACTCGTCTCTACCTGATTGACCAAGAAGGACAGCTCTTTCTCTCATATTCCTATGGCACGCCGCCAGAAGATATTCTGCATGACCTTCAAGAATTGCTCAAATGAAAAAACTGCTTGTCCTCATCCTGCTCCTATACCTCACTGCTTGCTCCAGGCCAGCAGTGAATCTATCGATTGAAGAAGCCTGGGCACGTCCTGGAATGGCCGGAGGAAACTCGGCCGTCTATTTCGTCATCGAAAATTTAGGCATGCCCGACAACTTACTTGCGGCCTCAAGCGACGTGGCAAAAGCCGTCGAACTTCACGAAACAGTCATGGAAGGCGACCAGATGAAGATGAAGCATCTTCATCAAGTTCCCATTCCGGCTGGAGAAAAAACGCACTTCCAGCCAGGCGGACTGCATGTGATGCTCATCGGCCTGCAACGCGACCTCAAAGTGGGTGATACCTTTGAATTGACACTGACCTTCCAGCAAGCCGGCGATCAGACCATTACTGTAACCGTGCAGCAGCCATGAGTCGGCGCGAGATCTTCCGACGTATCGGTTGGGCAATGTTGCTCGGCCTGCTAATTGGCGTGTTTGTCAATGAGGTGACCTTCGCCTTATTACGCGAGTCTTCGCGTGCACCGCAAACAATCGAATTGGTCATTCCACGAGGGACGGCCGAGATGATCGCTCGCGGCGAACAACCGCCCTCTCTCCCATCGTATATGACCTTTGTGGCAGGAGACGTGTTGGTCATCCGTAATCAGGATCGTGTTGCCCACCAGATGGGCCCCCTATGGATTCCGGCGTTCAGTGAGGCGCGTCTAAACATCGCCACGACCGGCTCCTACACGAACGCCTGTTCTTTCCAAACCACGAATGCCTTTAACTTTGATGTACGTGAGCCTCTCACAACCTGGACGCGCTTGCGCGGAATCTTGATGTCGGGCGTGCCGTTAGGGATTCTGTTGGCGTTGTATGCCATCGTTGCATGGCCGGAGAGAAAGAAGAACAGAACCTAAAAAAACCTGCGCGCTCTTCCTACCTCCTGCTTGCCCATTTCTTACGAACATCCCGATCT
>JANWWB010000291.1 GCA_025056515.1 Anaerolineales bacterium | reverse complement strand
AACCAATTGATACCGTCAGGGTCGAGGAATCGAGCGACATCCAGCCAGGCTTCGCTGAAGAGGTAGGTGAAGAGACTGCCTTCTGGTGAGAAAATCACCGATTGGCCTGCGAATTCCCCTCGCTCGCGGCGGAAGCCTGCATAGAGGCGGCGCGCCAAGTTCGTCGCAAGGTGAGGGGCGGCTTGTAGGTACATCATTTTCTGCTCGGCCGCCATGTCCCAGCAACCGATAAAGCCGGGTTTGTTCTGAACGTAATCACCGTCCGGGTCGGGGTTGTAAGACATGTGAAAGAGTGCCTGGTCTTCTCGTTCGAAGACCAACCACTCCCAATCCACGCGCTCAAGCAGGCAGGCGGCGAGTTCGGAGATTTCCGAGTCTTCTTGGAAGTAATTTGCGGCTGTGATGACCCCGTTCAGGCAAAGTGCCGTATCAATGGTTGAAAATTCGCACTTGTGGAAGCGGTTGGCAGTGTAAATGTCCAGGAAGTGTGCAAAGAAGCCGTGTATGTGGGGGACGCGCTTGTGTAGGGTATCCAGGGTGAGGCGCGTAATTTGTCGCGCCTGCTCACGAGAGAGCCAGCCGCGCTCGGTCGCAATGACCCATGCCGTCAGAGCAAAACCGGTGGCGGCAATTGAGGCTACGTTGGGCTTCTTGGTTGAGTCGACAGTTAGGCCAAATCCTGGACTTTGAGGGTCGAGGTTGGTGTATTCCAAGAAAAATGTGATGGAGCCGTGTAGTTCGCTTTCAAGGAGCAGTGAGGGGTTCATCAGGGCATCGGTGAAGAGACAAGATGAGGTTGGGAGGATTGGCGCGGGAGAAAGGTTGTGGGGATGCGTTCGATCGGGAAAGGACTGTCTTGTTCCAGAAAATTGATCAAGCCGTGGGCGGCGCGCGCACCCCAGTCGGTGCGCGAGACATGCACAGTTGAGAGTGGCGGCTGAAGATAGCGGGCAACAGGAATATCATCAAAGCCAACAATGGCAATGTCCTGGGGGGCTTTTAGACCCTTTTCTTGCATCGCTTTGAGGAACCCGATGGCCATTTGGTCGTTAGCACAAAAGACCGCCTCAGGTAAATCACTAAGACTCAAAAGTTGGCGGGCGGCATGGTAGCCGGATTCTTCGGTGAAATGTCCTTGAGCAAAAAGCACTTCTAGGCCGTGTTGTCGTGCTATTTCCAAGAACGTGGTTTGTCGCTCGGCGTTATCGAAGGCATCGGGTGAGCCGGCGACAAAGGCCATGCGACGGAATCCCTGTTCGTACAAATGATAGAAGACGGCACTTGTTCCGCCTGGATTGTCCACCAAAAGCGGATACACGTAGTCGCTGTGTAGGCTGCGATCCATGACGACAATCGGAAAACGTCTCCATGCCAGGCTGACAAGTAATTCATTCGGAATATGGATATTGAACACAATTGCCGCGTCTACCTGACGATTAGAGAGGATGCGGCTAGGGGCACGCGTCTCTGGACAGACGATCAGTTCGTAATCTGTTTGTAGGATAACATTGTGGATTCCTTCTAGAATCTCCTCATAGAAAAGGCCACCCAGCGAAGAGATAAATACTCCGATTGTGCGGGTGCGACGTTTTTTGAGATGGCGGGCATGGGCATTAGGGTGATAGTTCAACTCTTCTGCAGCCGCCAGGACGCGTTGACGCGTTGCCTCGCTGATATTTCCTTTGCCGTTCAAAACAAGCGAAGCGGTTGTGATACTGACTCCGGCATGACGGGCGACGTCGCGGATGGTGATCATAAAAGCTCCTCGAGGGGGCGCTCGTTCGGGAAAACTTTGTAGCCGGAACAACTTCTATGAGGCCGTGATGCGTGCATCGTTATTTGATTTCGAGCCTTTCCAAACCTCGCAGGATATACGGATTAGCCATGCTTACTCGATATACCAAGTCGCCTTGATAATTGGCGAGCATCAGTAGCGTGATTCCTTTATCGATCCCGATTACATCGGTGGCAAACCAATTTTGAGTGAGGTTGAAAGCATCCAGAAAGCCATAGCGGCCCTTCAGGCGGTCAAATGTGTAATAGTATAACATGGCCCGTTTGGCTTCTTCCGGCAAGAAGATGATTGAGCCGATTGCTCCTGCCGGGGCGATGGTGTCGTCTACCAGATGTTGTTTATAGTCGTAGCCGGAGGGAGGAGCGCCGTAGCGCCCTTCGTAACCGTTGGGGCTATCGCAAGCGGTCAGTCCCCAGGCGAGTGGACCCAGACCGAGATATTTCTCATCCATGGCAACCGCGAAGTCGTAGTGCGCTTTTGTTGCCTCCACAGAGTTATTAAACCAGTTAACCCCCTGCCGGTCCGTTCGATTGCGGAAGTCAATCCAGGCATGGCTATATTGGTAAGTGAAGATAGAGCCAAACCAAGAATGAATGAAAGGTTGTCCGTCGCCGTA
>JANWWB010000257.1 GCA_025056515.1 Anaerolineales bacterium | reverse complement strand
ATTACACCGCCAAAGTTAATTTTTGCCATACCACTCTCCTTGAAACAATCTATCGGGAATAAGGAAAGGTCGCGCCTATCCCAAACGAGAGACTCAATACTCTGCCAGCGCGCGTTCTTCGTCTTCGTAACAACCGTTGCCGTTTGCGCCGGGCGCGCGGCGTGTGCCTTCATAAGCGCCGCGCGTCATTGCAATTTGCCCCGTGCGAACCATTTCGAGAATCCCTATCGGGCGGAGCAGCTCAATCATGCCTTCAATTTTTTCTTCCGTGCCGGTCACTTCGACAATCAGCGAATCAGCCGCCACATCCACGATATGGGCGCGAAAAATCTGCGCCAGGCTGTTCACTTCGGCGCGCCGTTCGGGCCCGGCTTTGACTTTGATGAGTGCCAGATCACGGAAGACCGCCGGCTGCCGGGTGACATCCTGCACGTCAATCACATTGACCAATTTATACAGGTTAGCCTCGATTTTGTGCGCTTCCCAGTCATCGGCACACTCTACTACAATCGTCATGCGGGAGATGTCGGGGTTTTCGGTTCGGCCTACCGCTAGGGATTCGATGTTGAAATTGCGGCGGCGAAACAGAGAAGCAACGCGGTTTAATACACCCGGTTTGTTTTCGACCAAAGCAATGAACGTGTATTGCATAACCACCTCCTCACTTCGCCTGTCGTACCGGACGACGCAGCATTTCATGTAAAGATGCACCTGCCGGTACCATGGGATAGACATCATCTTCCCGTTCAACCATAAATTCAAGTAAAGCAGGGCCTTGAATTTGCCGCGCCCAGGCAATTGATTCTTTCACTTCTTCCGGCCGAGTTACACGCCGGGCCGGAAGGCGATGTGCTTCGGCCAGTTTGACGAAATCGGGAGTGAGCATGTTGACCGCCGAATAGCGCTTCTCAAAGAAAAATTCCTGCCACTGGCGCACCATTCCCAGAAAGTTGTTGTTCATGATGGCGACCTTGATGTTCGCGCCCTCCTGCACAGCAGTCGTCAGCTCTGCCGCGGTCATCTGGAAGCCACCATCGCCAACAATTGCCCAAATTTCTTCGTTCTTGCGAGCAAACCAGGCGCCAATGGCCGAGGGTAGGCCAAAGCCCATGGCTCCTGCACCGCCGGAAGTGATCCAGCGTTTCGGTTTTTCCAAGAAGTAGTACTGTGCTGCCCACATCTGGTGTTGACCCACGTCCGTTGTGATAATTGCGTTCCCTTCCGTGGCTTCCCATAGGGCGCGAATCAGATGTGCTACATGTAGTTTTCCATCCTCAGGCCAGGACATAATCGAACGGGCATCGCCTTCGGCTTTCCATTCTGCAATCTGCTGAAGCCACTCATCATGTTCGTATTCATCCACCATTGGAATGAGGTCGGAGACAATCGTTTTCAAGTCGCCAACCAGCGCGACATCCACGCGCACGTTCTTGTGAATTTCGGACGGGTCGATTTCCACGTGAATCTTTTTGGCATGAGGAGCATAGGTTTTGAGCGAGCCGGTAACGCGGTCATCGAAGCGCATCCCAAAGGCCAGGAGCAAATCGGCATTTTGAATCGCCAAGTTACAATGCGCCTCCCCATGCATACCCATCATCCCCAATGAAAGCGGGTGCGAAGCCGGAAAAGCGCCTAGTCCGAGCAGCGTCATCGCG
>JANWWB010000231.1 GCA_025056515.1 Anaerolineales bacterium | reverse complement strand
ATCCAACTGCACGATGCGCTTTTTCTTCAGGCCTTCCGGCACGTCGCCGTTGACGATGCGCTGGGCTAAGCCTTCAACGATGGCAGTCTTCCCGACACCCGGCTCTCCGATGAGCGCCGGGTTGTTCTTGGTGCGGCGGCTGAGAATCTGGATGACGCGCCGAATCTCCTCGTCGCGGCCAATCACCGGGTCGAGTTTGCCGCGACGGGCCAGATCAGTCAGGTCGCGGCCATATTTTTCCAGCGCCTGGTAGGTGCTTTCGGGATCCTGGCTGGTGACGCGCTGACTGCCGCGCACGCTCTGGAGCGCCTTGAGAATCGCCTCCTTCGTCAGGCCGTAGGAGGCCAGCCGTTTGCCTTCGATGGAATCGGTCAAACCCAGCAGGATGTGTTCGGTTGAGATGTAGTCATCGCTCATGCCTTTGGCGTAGCGTTCGGCGGCAGTGAGAACATCCGCAGCGGCCTGACTCAGCCCGACCTGCATGTTCGCGCCGTGAATCTGCGGGCGTTTGGCAAGCTCACGCTCCAACTCGTCGCGCAGGGCAAGGGTTGAACCGGCCACTTTGGTCACAATCGCCGGGACGACTCCACCTTCCTGCCGGATGAGCGCCAGTTCCAGGTGAATCGGCTCGATGGCCTGGTGATGGTATTCTTGAGCGATTTGCTGGGCAGAGAAAATCGCTTCCTGGGATTTTTGAGTGAATTTTTCGAGGTTCATAGTCTTTCTCCTACCAATAAGTGCTCGGACAACTCTAAGGAGTTGTCTGACAAGAATATAGTTAGGATGTGTTGGAGAAGGGTTGGAGAAAGATATACATTCTGTTATAGAAATGCCTGACACTCGTCTAACCACCCCGACTGGGGGACTGAAGTCCTCGGCTGATGGAAGCGCCTTGAAGAGCAGTCATCTTCTTGTGATCAGTGTTTCTCTCTGGTGTTCAAACTCCTGCCGGGGAAGTGTAGAGACGACCCTGTCGATCTCGTATCCAAAGGTCAAGCAACTCTATCAACCATCGACTGGCTCTAGAAGCTGCCCATTGCTTTGCAAATTGAGACTAGCCATGGCCGACAGCTTCATCCATACGCTGAGTCTGCGCCCACGATGCCACCTTGGGTGCAGGACGAGCATTTTGGGTGCTTGGCTAGGACCGAGTATATTCCGCAGGGCGAATCGAACAGGCTTCGCTCGCTTGTTAGGGATGGCTATGGGGATAGCATGTGGGGAGAAGAATAGCAGCGTGTTTGCAGCTTTGCTTTTATCGTCAGACTATTTGAACATTTTGCCGGCCCCTCTTTGCAAGGGATTGGGGCGCGATGATCTGGACCGAGAAACTCAGCCTGTCAGGAGCGAATAATTGCAAATAGCAGAATAAGTCTGCTTACGAATGGGTATCGTCCGTTAACTTGAGTTCAAGAGCCGGTGCAACAAAACCCACTTTTTTGTGCGTGCCGTCACAGAAAGGTTTGTTCCCCGATTGTCCACAGCGGCAGAGAGCAATCATTTTCCCTTCGGTCTTTTGTGGGTTGCCCTGGACATCGAGGTATGTAAATTCACCGGAAATGAGGTAAGGACCGTTCTCACGAGCGAGGATTACAAAATGATGGGACATCAAACACCTCCGAGAGAAGGATTTTCACGAGAGGAGATTCTATCTCAGAGAGATTC
>JANWWB010000409.1 GCA_025056515.1 Anaerolineales bacterium | reverse complement strand
TCCCGGTGTTTCGATGAACGGACCGGCGTGGCCACGGCGGGTGGAGAAATCATCGCGCGAAAGCCAGCCCACACAGCGCAACAGGGTTAGAACAATTTCGGCGTTTCCGGAAGCGTTTTGCCGAACCTCGACTTCTGGCAGGCCGCGGTTGGCGATTGTCAGCCGATTCTGGCCGTCGCTGATGCTGGTGAAAGCTCGCTGTGGGACCTCTGGGCGGGGCTGTTCGACCCATGTCTCATCATAATCCGGGATTCCGATACGCCGCTCAACAATCTCAAAATGCCCATCATGTTCGGCCTTGTCTACTTTAAAGGGGGCAGGAAAGTGGACGCGCAGGCGATGGTCGCGGGCGTTGTTGTTGACTAGAGTTCGTATATCCACACGGGGAACGCCACGTGTCAGTGTGATATAGGATGTGATGCGGTTGAGGACTGTTTCTTTTGAGCGGGATTTTCGGTCGGGGGTGAGGGTGGCCGGGGTGGACAGTTCCAGTTCCAGCGTCAGGGTTTGCCGGGTCAAGCCTTGGGCAAGGGAGACGCGGCGCAGGCGCGGCGTGACCAGCCGGTCGGCGGCGGGTGGGGCGTAGTTATACTCGTCGCCGCAGTCGCCTCCATCTACGAAGCGGTTGAGGCCGCAATAGACGGTCTTGCTGGTTTTATCGCTCAAGGTTAGTGTCCCATCACGCTCAACTTCTACCGTGAAGAACTCATTTTCAATACGGTACGGCGGGCGGGCGCGCCTTGGACGGGTGGTCAGTTTCTGTACAAAGGGCAGTTTTGCTAGGGGGAGCAGCTGGCGCGCCTGGGGTGGGAGGCGGGTAGGGGTGGCTTCCGTGCCTGGACGTGGAACCAGGTAAAAGGTACGCCAGCCGAGGCCTGGGATGTCCGAGGCGGTGAAGGTGATGCGAGCTTTGTCCGTAGCCAGCGCGCGCACGCGAAAAGTCTTGACAGTCGGATCGGCCAGCAAGGACTCGATTTCGCTCAGAGCGCGTCCCCAAGCGGCCAGGTCCGGTGGGCGGGTCTCGCTGACGTGAGCGGTCAGATAAACCGTTGCATCTTGGCGCTCGATTTCAACCTCCAAGATAGAAAGCCCCATCACGCGTCCATCGCGAATGTTGCCGTAGAGATTGCCCAGTTCAGCAGCAGACATCTCGGCATGGACGAGTTCTTTGCCACCCAAGCCCATGAGCTGATAAGGTACAAGTTTGCCACTCTCATCCAGTAGGTTAAAGGGGACGGAGCTTTCGACTTCCAGGCTGACGGTATCGGTGCGTGTGAAGGAAAGCGGGTTGAAGACGAGAATGGCAGATTGAGGATTGTTGATTGAGGATTGAAACGCGCTGGTATGGATTTGCCTGCTAATCAGGTCGAGGCTTTGTCGGGTGATTTCCTCGCCGATTTGCTCTACCTGGTCGAAACGCGGGCGCATCTCATCGTGCACCTGGTCAATCGAGCAACCGCAGATGGAATCGTGTGGGTGGCACTGCATAAGCAGCTTCCAAGCTTCGCGAAGGATGTTGGAAGGCTGGAATGTTTCCCTGTTTGCCTGTTTCAATGTTTGAATATTCCAACGCGCAAAGGTGGAGAACGGTTCGGCCCATTTTTCCAGCAGGGTCTCACAGGCGCGGTTGCGCTGCTTAATCCACATACGGGTCGAGAGAACACCCGGTAGGAGATGGAAACGCTTGGGGTTGCGCAGTTCGCCTCTCACGACCGTTAGAGTCTCGCGACGCAGCGAGGCTTGGACGGAGGTCAGGTAATCGGGCAGGGTGGAGTGGATAAGTTCATCGCCGTCTAATTGGCGGCGCGCTGCAGCGATAGCGTAAGATGTGTCGGGCGGCGGTTCCATGTGATCGGTACCATGCATGAGCAGGAGGTGCCTGCCTGAGAGCGAGTGTGGCAGAAGTGAATCGCGCAGGCGTTTAACCTCGGTGATGAAGCGCTGTGACTCGGAGGTCGGCAAGCCGGCGGCATTTCCGTAGCCATCGCGCAGATAGGCCATGAAGACGCGCGAACCATCAGGCGCTTCCCACCAGAACTCGCAGGGTTCATCAGAGAGCCCTCGCTGGACGCAGGCGGTATGGATGTTGAAGCCTTGCAAGATTTGAGGCATTTGGCCGATGTGGCCAAAGGGGTCGGGGATGTAGCCGACGCGCATTTTCGGCCCAAAGCGGCGGCACAGGCGATCGCCCGTCAACAGATTGCGGATGGTAGCTTCCGGGCTGACAAGGAACTCATCCGGCAGGATGTACCAGGGTCCGATGAGGATGCGTCTATCGCGGATGTAGTGGCGCAGCTTTTCCTCGTTCTCGGGGCGCATTTGCAGGTAGTCTTCGAGGATGATGGTTTGACCATCGAGCATGAAGTGTTTAAAATTCCGGTCGCTATCCAGAAGATGAAGCAAGCTATCCATCAGGTGGACCAGGCGAAGACGGAACTGCTGGAAGGTACGGTACCATTCGCGGTCCCAATGGGTATGCGAGACCAGGTGTAAAGTGGGCATGTTGTCTCCTTTTTTTGCCACAGATTGTCACAGATGAGCACGGATGAAGTAGGTTGCCACAGATTGTCACAGATTGGCGCAGATTAGCACATAAAGATGCGCCGCGGATTGGTGTAGATTACATAGGGAATTACAACATAAGGCGGCGGTGTTCGAGAGACTTGCTGCCAAAGTTGATGAACAAAGCCACTTTCTGTTTGGTCGCGGCTAGATAATGGAGAGTTTGAGCAGTGTGGGCATCGGTCAGGTTGGAGACAGCTTTGATTTCCACAATGATTTTCCCGTTTTTCTCCTTCATCATGTGTCTGTGATAATCTGTGTAATCTGTGGCTAAATCTATCTAGAATCCGTGGCTGAAACTAAAGCCGGACGCGTTCCTCGGTCAACTTGCGCGCTTCTTCCATCGCTGCGGCGCGGTTCGTGATGGGGAAGCGGTCATGGAGCGGGCTGAGTCGTGCCCCAAGGGCGGAGGAGGCCCACATAAGCCAAGCTAACGGGCGGACGAAGCCCGTCAGGTCGGCGGCCAGTTTGAACTCGTCCAGCGTCGCTCGATCCCACCCACCGAAGAAGCCATAGAGGAACATGTACACAGGGAAGGACGGCAGGACGCCGATGAAGAAGATGAGCACGCTTGAAATCTGATCGGCCTGCCAGATGAGACCGGTGACCCAACGCAAGAGCGCCCAGTGGGTGACTCCGGCCAGGAGTGGCGCGCCGAGCGATTGCCAGAAGTAGAAACGTTGCGGGAAGCACAGTTTGTGGTTGACAAAGTAAGCGATGATGTCCTTACTTAGCAGGGCGATGAAGTAGGCGATGATCAGGCCGGTAATCTGATAGCGGCCAACGAGCATGAAGGCCAGGACGACGCGCAGCACCTGCTCGCCAAAAACCAACGCTGACTTGAGATAGGGCCGGTTTGAGCCGAGTTGCACTTGGTCGCCTACCCAGGAGGGATACTGTATTGCGCCCCAGATGGCGAGTGGGATGACATAGAGCGCACCGCGTGCAAATTCCGGCCCTGAGGCGCCCAGGATGAAGCGATCGGCTACGGCCAGGAGCACCGCGCCCAAGAAGGCCGAAATCATCCCGCCGTATTTGTACATCATCACCGAGTAATACTGACTGAGGATGCGCTTGCCATTAGAAATAGCTTCCGAAATGGAGGCCATAGCTCCGTCGAAGAGCGTCGCTGCGACCTGGAAGGCAAAAACGAAGTTTTGCGCCAGCCCCCAATTTCCCCAGATTTCGGCGTAATTGATGAGTCGCGCTTGCGTGATAGCAATCTCCACTGCCTGACCAGCCGCCCAAGCGATCGAGCCGAGCATGCCGAAGAAGCCGAAGCGGAAGCCGGTCTTGATGGTATCCCAGTCAAAGTGTGCTAAGAAGAGGACGCGGGCGTTGTATCCGAGTCGCCGGTACAAGTACAGACCGAGCAGGAAAGCGCCCAGTTCAGCGGCGTAGGCCGCTATCCCTAGACCAAAAAGGCCTCCCATTGCGCCGCCTACAGCCGGGTTGGACTTGCCCCAAGCATACATGATGCCAACAAAGAGCGGCTGCATCACCATTGGAATCATCGTAAGAGCGACGTCCAACATGCGCGAATAATCGCCGCGCTGTAAGCCGTTGAATGAATGGCGCATCACTTGGTAGAAACCGGGGATTTGAATAAACGAGTGGATGATGACACTCCAAGCATAGAGGGCATAAGCCGACTTTGGTGCCAGGGTGCTGGCCACTGCTACCACCAATGCTACCTGTACCGCTCCTGAAAGTGCCTGCCACCAGACGAACATCTGTCCATATTTGATGCCGCGCTTTGGGTCGTGGACGCGATACTGCGCCAGGAACTTGATATAGGCTTCGCTGGTGCCCATGTCAAAGAATTGCCAGGCCAATGCAAAGAACTGTGTTACCCGGCCCCAAATGCCCAGCGCCTGTGCCGAAGGCAGAATGTAGACCGGAAGGATGAGATTCTGGTAGATGATGAGCGGGATGAATAAGACCAACCCCATCCCCAGCGCCACCAGGAAGCCCGACAACGGACGGTGAAAGCCAACCTGCGACCACTCGGTCTGCTCTTCGCGTACCTCAAACTTGCTGCGATCAGCAACGATTTGCTCAAGCGCTTCTGGATGCTGGAGACTGTAACGTCGCACGAGGATGAAAACGATAACCACCGTGCCTAGCAAGAGCGTCATGATGGCAAAAAGAATATTCCGTTCTCGTGCATGCGGGACGGGCGAGATGGGGTAATCGGCAAAGGAGAGCGGGGTCCGCCCAGCAGCGCGCATGACCAAGTGGTAAATCAAGTAGTTATAATAGGCCCACTCTTGGATTTGTGGATTGACGTCATCCAGGAAGACGTTGAAGACGTATATCCCTGGTCGAGCTTGCCAAAGGAGCCATTCACCGGTTTCATAACCGATCACGAGTGGCCGGACAGAGGAGGCGGATGTCTCAACCTGAAGGCGATCGCGCACCTGTGGAGCACCGTTCCAGATAATATCTTGAGTGAGCGAATCATCCGCTTTCAATTCGATCGGACTGACCGCTTCGCTGCGTGGAGTCAGGGTGAGCTGGATGCCGGTGACGGTCTCTACGTCTGCTCTGTTCACGTTTGGGCCAAGAATCAAGACCAACCCTGCACCGCGCTCGATTTCAGCCGCAACTGTCTTGGCGTTTGGAATGATGCCGTTCAAGACGAGCACATCGGCTTGGGTCGGATCGTCCACCAGGATAAATTTAGCCAATCGCAGGGCGGTTAGCACGCTGCTCTCTTCTCCGGCATAGTAGACGCGCAAGTCGTCATTGGCCGAGGCAGGAGAAGTGGAAAGTAAAAGCAGGATGACGAAGAGCAAAGAAAAAAAGATATTGCGCATAGGCCCTCTTTTTGCTACTAGATTGAAAAATTACACAGCTCGAACCTCTGTCACATGCTGTGACAATTTGTCTCATCTGTGGCTTTTTCGAATCGGCGGCTACTCTTCCAAGCCATTCTCTTCCATCACGCGCGCAAACCATCGTCCGCTGTCCTTAACGGTGCGCTTCTGCGTGCTAAAGTCTACGTACACTAGCCCAAAGCGTTGACTATAGCCCCATGCCCATTCAAAGTTATCCATCAAAGACCAGTGGAAGTAACCTTTCACCGGAACACCGTCTTGGATTGCGCGATGGAGCTGAACGAGATGATTCTTGAGGTAGCGAATGCGGCGCTCATCACGCACACGGCCGTCAAAATCAAGCCCGTCTGGCACCGGAACGCCATTTTCGGTAATCATAAGGGTGGGTGCAAGGTTTCCTAGAGGGGCAAGGTACTCTTGCTGAATCCGCCTGAGCAACGTGTACAGTCCCTCAGGGAAGATTTCCCACATGCCGGAATATTCGTTACCTTCGGGATAGACTTGTTCGACATTGACAAGCGGAATTTTCGATGAATGCTTGATGACCGTGCGGGAGTAGTAATTGACACCCAGGATATCCAAGGTGCGGATGGTTTCTAAGTCTCCAGGCTGGATAAGATTTCCAATCAATGGTTTTAGGATTTTGAATTCCTGGATTGGCGTTGTCCCTTTCAGCAACGGATCGAGTTGAATACGGTTCATAATAGCATCCACGCGTACTGCGGCTTCTTGGTCTTTCTTTGAGTCTGAAGCCGGATAGACAGGGTTCAAGTTCAGGGTTACGCCAATTCGAATCGGATGTTTTGCTTCGGCGCGAATCGCTTGTGCTGCCATCCCATGCGAGAGCAGAATATGATGAATGGCCTTAAGCGCTGCGCCCATATCTTTCATCCCTGGAGCGTGTTCACCGAGAAAATGTCCGACAAATGCCGCTACCCAGGGTTCGTTGTGCGTGAAGATAACCTTCAGCCGGTCACCGAAATGCTTGGTGACCAAGCGAGCATATTCAACAAAGGCGAAGACGGTTTCTCGGTTGGTCCAGCCGCCCTTATCTTGGAGTGCCTGGGGTAGATCCCAGTGATACAGGCACAAATACGGCTCGATTTTGTGCTTGAGCAGGGTATCAATTAAGCGGTCGTAGAAGGCAATGCCTTTGGGATTGACGCGTCTGGTTCCTTCGGGCAGGAGGCGCGTCCAGGCCGTGGAGAAACGATAGTGGCGGAAGCCCAAATCCGCCATTAA
>JANWWB010000405.1 GCA_025056515.1 Anaerolineales bacterium | reverse complement strand
GACCCGAACCGATGTAGCCTTTCTCTTTCTGCGCCAGGGCGAGCGGCTGATTCTCGCCGGCAGCGGGCCGGCCGAAAACGTGCGCCGCTTCGAGAGCATCCCCGAACACAAGGTCGGCGAGTGCATGTGCGGCCTGGCCGTCCGCGAGCGGCGTCCCATGTACACGCGAGACATCTTCAAAGACCCGCGCTGCACCTGGGAAGAATGCAAAAAGGCCGGTTACCGCTCCTTTGCCGCCTTGCCGCTCCTGGCCGGGCAGGAGGTGATCGGCATGGTGGGACTGGGCTGCTCCGAAGAGCGCGACTTCGAGACCCAAGCCGAATTCCTGGAGACGCTCGCGGCCGAGGTCGCCGGCGGCGTGCGCAACGCCCAACTGTATGCCGAACTGCAACGGTACGCCGCCGAACTCGAGCAGAAAGTCGCCGAACGCACCCAAGACCTGCACTTGGCGCTCGAAAAAGCCCAGGAAGCCGACCGGCTGAAATCGGCTTTTCTGGCCACCATGTCGCACGAATTGCGCACCCCGCTCAATTCCATCATCGGCTTCACCGGCGTCCTTCTCCAGGGGCTGGCTGGTCCGCTCAATCCCGAGCAGACCAAACAACTGGGCATGATTCGCGACAGCGCCCAGCACCTCCTGGCACTCATCAACGATGTGTTGGACATCTCCAAAATCGAGGCCGGGCAGCTCGAAGTCCGGCGCGACCCCTTCGACCTGCGTCTCGCCATCGAGAACGTGCTGCGCATGGTTACCCCGATGGCACAGAAAAAAGGTCTAGCGCTTGGCGTTGCCATCTCTTCCGGCGTGGGGACGATCGTCAGTGACCAACGGAGGGTCGAGCAGATACTCATCAACCTGATGACCAACGCCGTCAAATTCACCGAGCGCGGCGAGGTGCGCCTGGAGTGCGAAACCAGCCCCGGCTGGGTGACGCTGCGGGTACGAGATACCGGCATCGGCATCCGCCCCGAAGACATGAGCAAACTCTTCCGCCCCTTCCAGCAACTGGAGACCGGCCTGGCGCGCCATCACGAAGGCACCGGCCTGGGTCTAGCAATCTGTCATCGTTTAGCGACGCTCCTGGGCGGCAGCATCACCGCCGAGAGCGAATGGGGCAAAGGCAGCGTCTTTACGGTTACTTTGCCACTGGCTCGTCCGTAGGACAGACTTTTAAGCCTCCCTCAGGAGAAATGGCTATGGCTCACATCCTGATTATCGAAGACAACGAAAACAATCTCTATCTAAGCACCTTCATCCTCGAAAAACACGGCCACCGCGTCAGCGCCGCCCGCGACGGCGAGGAGGGTATCCGCCTGGCCGAGGAACTCCGCCCCGACCTGATTTTGCTCGACATCCAGCTCCCTGGTATGGACGGCTACGCCGTGGCCGCCAGACTGCACAACAGTGCATCTACCTCTTCTATTCCCATCATCGCCGTCACCTCCTACGCCATGGCCGGCGACCGCGAACGCATCCTCGCCGCCGGATGTCAGGGCTACATCGAGAAACCCATCAACCCCGAAACCTTCCTTGAACAGGTGCTGGCCCATCTCCCATCCGATTTGTCGGCCACCGGTAAATGAGCAGGCAAACATTCGTTTTCCACCATTCGGCTGAACCCCTCTCTTGAGACCGCCGCCCTCTCCGTCAGGCAAGATCTCACGAAAGGAGCCCTATGACCAAAATCCTTTTCGCAGATGATCTGGAAACCAACCGCTACCTCCTGCGCACTCTCCTCGCCGCCTCCGGCTACGAAGTCCTGGAAGCCTCCAACGGCGTCGAGGCGCTCGATCTGGCCCGCCGTGAGCGCCCTGACCTCATCCTCTCCGATATCCTCATGCCGCAGATGGACGGCTTCACCCTGTGCCGCGAGTGCCAGCGCGACGAAACGTTGCGCTCCATCCCCTTCGTCTTCTACACCGCCACCTACACAGACCCGCGCGACGAAGAACTGGCCCTTGGCCTCGGCGCGGCGCGTTTTATCACCAAACCCATCGAGAACGAAGAGTTCCTCGCCACCCTGCGCGAAGTCCTCGAGAATCACGAGCGAGGGCAATTGCCGGCTGGTCGTTCCACGCTCGAAGAAGAGACCGTCTTTTATCGACTCTACAACGAAGCCCTCGTCCGCAAATTGGAGGACAAAATGATCGCTCTGGAAGAAAGCAACCGCGCCCTGGCCTCCAGCGAGGACCAGTTACGCCGCCTGGCCAGCGGCGTGGCCCACGAACTGCGCAATCCACTGGGTGTGATTCACAATATCGCTTACCACCTACAACAAATAGTTTCGCTATCCCCACAGACTCCGCTCCCCATTGACCACATCCAGGAATACTTAAAAATGCTGGAGCGCGAGACGCAATTGGCCGTCAACATCATCTACAACTTGCTCTACCACACCTCCCCTCTCGAGACAAAAGTGGAATCGGTCTTGCTTGCGTCCTTGCTCCATCGCATCCTTGAGCGTTTGCCTGCCCCAGAGCATGTGCGCGTCACCCTCTCTTTGCCCGATCACTTACCGCCCATCCGCGTCAACCCTCAGCAAGTTGAACAAGCGCTTTCCAATCTCTTCCTTAACGCTTATGAAGCCATGCCCGCTGGGGGAGAGGTATCTGTGATTAGTAAAGAGTTATTGGTGACTGACGACCGAACCCAGATGACTGAACCCTGGTTACTGATTACTGTCTGCGACACCGGCCCCGGAATACCCCCCGAAAACCTGCCCAAACTCTTCGAGCCGCTCTTCACCACCAAGCCGCACGGCATTGGGCTAGGACTGGCTGTCACCAGGAAGCTCATTGAGGCCAACGGAGGGCGCATCCAGGTCGAGAGCACGCCTGGTCGAGGAACAACCTTCAACATCATGCTACCAATTGCAACAGAGAAGTAGAAACATGTATGTCTAACCTTTTCCGCATTCTTCTCGTGGATGACGACCGACATATCCTGCGCACCTTGGCCGATATCCTGACCTTGCAGGGCTACCAAGTCAGCCAAGTCACTTCGGCAAAAGAAGCGCTCACACTCCTGGAGCAAGAGAGCTTCGATTGTATGATCACGGATATCTCTATGCCGGTCATGAATGGGATTGAACTCTTGCAGTATATTCAGAAGAAATACCCCGGCTTACCGGTTTTTCTGATGACCGCTTACGCTTCCAGGGAGACGATCCGTCAAGGCTTGGAAAGTGGTGCGATAGCCATCCTGGAAAAGCCACTCGATATCCAAGCGCTCCTAAAGTTCTTGGCTAGCTTGTGTGAGGAAAACGTTATTGCCATCCTGGACGACGAGCCGGGCTTCTGTGCCACTTTGGCCGATATCCTTGAACAACAAGGCTTCCGCACAGCCATTCTCAATGACCCTCATGCCAACCTAAAAGAATCTTTACAAAAGGCTCAAATCTTGTTGTTGGATATGAAACTGAATGCTGTCAACGGGCTTGAAGTCTTGAAAGAAGTCCGGCAATCTTATCCCAACTTACCGGTGATCCTGATCACCGGTTATCGAGAAGAGATGGCAAATGCCATCAACGCAGCTCTGATGCTCAATCCTTGCATCTGTTTTTATAAACCCTTGGTCTTGACAGAACTCCTAGAAAGGTTGAGAGAAATCCGTAAGGCCCGCGTGAAAGAATTATGGCAAGTAACAAACCGTCT
>JANWWB010000388.1 GCA_025056515.1 Anaerolineales bacterium | reverse complement strand
GGCTTCGAGGGAATCGGGATGGATGATGTCCCACAACGTTAGATGGGCAATGTCTTCCTCGCTGTAACCCAGGGTTGTGCTGAAATCGGGCAGTTCGACCGGTTCGCGCATGTGACCGACAATTTCATCTGTCATCAGCAGGACGGGAGTGCGGAAACGTTCCGAGAAATCGAACGCTTTGACGGTTAAGTCAAAAGCCTCACGCACAGAGGTAGGTGCAAGCGCCAGGATGGGATGGTCACCATGGGTTCCCCAGCGCGCTTGCATGATGTCGCCTTGCGAGGCAGCAGTCGGTTGACCGGTTGAGGGACCAAGGCGCTGGACATCAACAACAACGCAGGGAATTTCGGCCATCACGGCGTAGCCGAGGTTCTCTTGCATTAGGGAAAAGCCCGGGCCGCTGGTAGCAGTCATGGACTTCAGGCCGCCGATGCGCGCCCCGATGATGGCCGCCATGCTGGCAATTTCATCTTCCATTTGGATAAATTTCCCGCCTACTCTTGGTAATTCGCGCGAGAGCACTTCAGCAATTTCGCTCGAAGGGGTGATAGGGTAACCGGCATAGAAGCGGCAGCCGGCGGCAATCGCCCCCATGGCAATCGCTTCGTTGCCTTGCATGAGTCTGACAGTCAAGTTGACCTCCTATGCGATTCGTTCAACAACAATGGCCAAATCTGGGCAGTGGGTGTCGCAGAAGTGGCAGGCAGTGCATTTTTCCGGCGCAACCACTTGGGCAACTTCCTCGCCAGGCGGCAAGGCCAAGACACCGGTTGGGCAGAACTCGACGCAAATCCGGCATCCTTTGCACCATTTTGCATAAATCGTTACCCGCCCGCGTGGCTTTTTTACACCAAGCTGGGGGGCCGGCAGCGGTGTCTCTTGGGAAGAAACAGCAGTTGGTTCAGGCATAAAACACCTTTATGTTGAAATCAAGAGCCAGAAAAACGGGCATCCCCTTTGGACGCCCGCGGCTGCATAGATGGCTTCAGAGCACTCTGAATTGTAGTCTAAAACATGCTCTTTCCAAGAGATGAATGTCCTGTTTCTTTCCTGACAGCGTTCCCACTTTTTGGGAATAACTTCTTTTCGGCGTATTTGCAATCCGTTTGTGTGGTCTGGAAAAGACTTTCGTACCAGTGCAATCTTGATGAGGAATGTCTCCTCTCCCGCCTATGTCCTGAGGAGGTCGAACATCTATGGTTATGGAAAGGCGAACAAGCGTTGCTAGGAGTCTTATCGGCTTGCAGTCTTCCGCAAAAGGAAAAGTGCGCCCCTCCACGGTGCGCTCAAGGCCTCGAACCGTGTTTACAGGGACAGGACATCGGGTCAAGGACATCCTGCCCCAGAGCTTTGGAAAGCATATTGGCGGATCAACAGGGTTTGTTTAGCGTTGTTATAGGCGGAAGAGGCTCATCAGTTTCATGGCGGCGCTCATATCGCCTTGTAAGCGCAGTTTCCCTTGCATAAAGGCTTGCATCCCGTCCATTGCTCCGGTTAGGATTTTCGCCAGATCGGTGCTGTCGGCGCTGATGGTCAGTTTGGGCGCAGGATGCTTCCCTTCGGCGATC
>JANWWB010000367.1 GCA_025056515.1 Anaerolineales bacterium | reverse complement strand
GCCATAGCCGCCCAGATGCCGCGCCGCGGTCCCAGAATGCGGCTGGACAGGCTGACAAACAGAGCAGCAATGATAGCGATATTGAAGCCCGAAATGGCAATGATATGCGCCGTTCCAGTGTTCTTAAAGGCTTGCTGGAGGGCGGCCGTCAGACCGTTGTCCACGCCCAGCAAGATACCTGCCAAAAGTGAGGCTTCAGGATCAGGAAAGATCAGGTAGAGATGAGCAAGAGCTGCCTCCTTCAGGTCATAGACCCAGCGCAAAAAGGGATGGCCGCTGCGCGGAAAGGGTAAGCGCGTCACGGCTGCAGAACTCATGTAGGAGTGAATTCCCTGACGGGCGAGATAATCGCGGTATGAGAACTCCTCGTTCTCTCGAGGCGTTTTCAATGCGCCGCGCAGGCGAATCACATCCCCATAGCGCCAAGTCTCGCCGTTTTCGACTCGCGCCAAAACCAAGCCGTCAGCCGGGAGGTCGCCATCGCCTGTGTCTACAGCCGTCACGCGCACACGTAGGTTGGTGTAGCGATCGCGCACGTCAGGCGGGGCGGCAATCACACCGGTGATGAGCAAGTCGTACTGACGGTCGTTATACCATGCGATGTGATAAGCGTCGATGTTGGGTTGCACGGCCTGATAGCGCGCTGCGCCCAAGCCAAACGCAAGGAGAACAAGAGCGCCCAAGAACCAATTGGCCGTGGAGAGACCCAGAAGCCGCCTATGGAAATCTCGTACCAGAACCCCTAACCCAACCACCCAGACAAGGGCCAGTCCCGCAACGAGCATCCAAGACCAGACCGTCCCATTGAAGCGAGCGGCCAAGACAATCCCGCCGATAAACCCCAACGAGAGCCAGAACAACGGCCAGCGTGCGACAAGCTGGTCGAATGGACCAACAGCCTCGTGTGTCTCTTGTTCGTTCACATCCTTTGCAAGACTAAGTTTTTGTTGTAGGCCAGTCAAAGTCAACCGGAGCTTTAGGGTCGTGTTCCTTCAATCGGATAGCCCATGGCACTCCATTGTCGAATACCGCCGCTCATGCTGACCACCCGAGGAAATCCGGCTTGAAGCAGGATATCGCGCCCGGTCTGACTGCGGTTACCGGAGCGGCAAATGACAATAATCTCTCGGTCGCGAGGCAACTCGTTCAAGCGGTTGGGAAGCTCACCCAAGGGAATCAGGGTGGTGTTGGGGACGTGGTACTGGTTCCACTCTTCGGGTTGGCGAACATCAAGGAAAAACGCGCCCTGTTGGTACTTTTCGTACGCTTGTTCGACAGTAATTTCACCGCCAGGTATCACGGGGGAGGCGGTTTCTGGTTCGGTTGAGAAAGCAAGCAGAACAAAAGCAATCAGCGCCAGGACGAAAATCGCCCCTAGAGCAGCCCAAAGGTGCAAGCGATTTTGATGGCGTTCATGAACAGAGGAACGAATAGAGCGTTTGGGTTTCATGCACGACTCCCTCTACGAGATTTTTTTGCACGCCGATCCCTCCTCATCAAAAGAGAAACCGGGGACAAGAAAAAGTCCTTTTATTGGATTCACAAAAAGCGAAAAGGATACAAACCTTATCCATCTCGTTCCAGCAGAGAACACCGTCCTGAAAGGCGCCGGCGCCGATGGGAGAGATCGTTCCGCCAATGCCGATCTTGGTAGGGTGGCAGCTCGTGTTTGTCGAGTAATCGAAGGGCGAGGTCTGTCCAGCGTAAAGCGGTGGCGTAGTCTTTACGGATGTGCTCATAATATTTGGCTAGTTCCACATAGGCATAGAGGTGCTCTTCAGCCGCAGCTTTCTCCCAAAGATGGACAGCCGTTTCCAGATCGCCCCGGCGTTTTTGGAGATGCGCCAGGCGTCGTATGACGTGCCAAAAATCCGCCTCGGGCAATCCCATCTCGAGACTGCGCTCAAAAAGCCGAGCAGCCAGCTCCCAGCGACCGATCTCCTCGAAGAGTTTGGCCAGAGCAACTACATCTAAACTGTGCCTGACATCTTCCTGAAAAGGGTGATGAAGTAAAGAGACCATGTGAGCAAGCAAAGCAACCATGGCGATTACATCCATGGCATTATGATACAAGACTCCTCTAAGAGGAGTAGCGTCACCGGTGCGGAGATAATCGAAATACAAATAGGGAATCTCGTAGCCTGGGACTTCCTCGCTTGAGCGTGAAGCGAATAGGATGTTCTCTTCCAGAAATTTTAGAGCACGCGAGGGCAGGCGGTCACGCCAAAGTCGGCGCGCCAGCGGCAGTAGGTCGAGATGAGCATAGCCAGCAAACGGAACAGGGATGCTATGCAGTTGGAAACGGGTGGTCAGGAGCGGAGCATCAAATGCTTTACCGTTAAACGTGACCAGTGCTTGGCATGGGGCGAGGAAGTCAACCAAGGCTTCGAGCAACGAGGCTTCTTCGCCGGGATCGCGCAGAAAAAATTGTGCGAGGTGAAACTCGTCGTTCTCAAAGCGACCGACACCAACCAAAAAGGCATAGGTTCCCGTCCCTCCTGCCAAGCCGGAGGTTTCAGTATCGAGAAAGGCATAGGCTTCTAGAGGAAGATGCGAGAAACGCAGCTCGCCCGTCCAGGCTGCGATGACCTCGAGCGGCGTTTCTATCGAAATGGCAACACTTCCATGCCGATACTCGGCTGGATAACGCTGTTCGCGGAGGAAGGTCTCACCGCGACGCGTCTTGAGAAAGCGGCCTTCTAACACGGCCTCCAGCGAGACAACAGGAGATGCCGCTTTGGGTGGAACAGGCGAGAGGTCCGATGCCGGGCGAACCCCCAGGGCGCGCAGTCGATCGGCCAGAGAAGAGGCTAGATCCATGTGCAGAGATTATACCTGCTGATGCCCCACATGCGAGGCCTGGCCTTGCGCAGGGGTTATAATTACAAACCGTATTTGTGAAAGGAGAGGCTTTTGGATACATCTCGGTCATTATCTCTGTGGAAAAAAGTCCTATATGGCGCGGGCGATTGGGGGCTTTCCAGCAGCGGTGTTATGCGTTCGGTCTTTTATGCGATTTACCTGACGGATGTAGTCGGGTTGGATGCGCGGCTCGCTTCCATAGGGGCGCTCATCGGCATCCTATGGGATGCGTTGAATGACCCGTTTGTCGGGCGCATAAGTGACCGATTGCGCACCCGCTGGGGCAGGCGACGACCGTTTTTGCTGGTTTTCGCCTTGCCCTTCGGTTTGAGCTTTATCCTGCTTTGGGCTGCGCCAGATTGGGACTCTCAGGCTGCACTGATGGCCTATGTGACCTTGGCATACATGCTCTTTGATACACTGACCACGTTTGTCGCCATTCCTTTTCTTTCTCTCACCCCCGAATTGGCCCCCGACTATGACGATCGAACAACGCTGACCGGTTATCGCATTTTCTTCCAATTGACTGCTTCTTTGGTAATGGTGGTGACTGCCCCGCTGATTGTGGAGGGCATGGTCGCAAGGGGCTTTAGCCAACAGCAAGGATTCATTCTGGTTGCGGCGCTTTTTGGGCTGACAGGTGCTCTGCCATTTTTGCTCATTGCGCTTACGTTTCAAGAACGCCCTCCAAGAGCAGAGAGTGAAACCCTGCCACTACGGACCACTTTAAAGGTGGCCTGGAGCAACGTTCCCTTTCGCTTTGCTGTTGGAATCCATTTACTAAACTGGGCAGCCGTGGATATGGTGGCCATGGTCACACCGTTTTTCCTCTTATACTGGGTTTCCTCCGGTAATCTGCTGGCAAAGGTTTCGCTCTTCGGCACCCCTGTAGCTTTAGAATCGGCCTTCTTTGGCCTCCTGATGACAGCTTGTATCCTATCTCTGCCCTTCTGGTTGTGGTTTGCCCGCAAACGCAATAAGCAAGATGCCTATCTCTTTGGAATGACCCTGTTTTTAGGAGCAGAGTTGCTTCTGTTTTTCATTCAACCGGGACAAATTGGCCTGACTTTGGGATTGGCTACGCTGGCCGGCGTGGGAATCGCTACTGCCTACGCCTTGCCGGATTCGATTTTTCCCGATATTCTCGAATGGGATGAGTTACGCACCCGCCGCAGGCAAGAGGGAATTTATTATGGCGCGCGCGCCTTCTTGCGAAAGTTAAGCGCCGCAATGACCCTGTTTTTGGCATTGCAATTCTTGGGTTGGTCCGGATATCAGACACCACCGGCCGAGGCGTTGGTTTTTCAACAATCCGACTCGGCCTTGCTGGCAATTCGGCTGCTCATCTCTCCTATTGGTGGACTGATGATTCTGGGAGCGCTCTTGTTGGCGCGCTTCTATCCCTTGACGCGTGACCGTCATGCCCGCATCCGACGCCTCTTGGCACGGCGCAGAAAAGTTCAGCCTGGTGAGTCGTGAGACAAGAAGACAGAACGAGACAGAAAAGAGGGGATCTAAAAAAAAGCGAGTCAAGGAGGATAAGGCAATCGCTAAAATGGGCGAGAGAGGCTCTGTTGCAGACATAGATGTATTGCGTCACGGCAAGCACAGCACCTGCCCAGAGCGAAGCGTGGAGGAAGCAGCTCCCCTGGAGGAGCAAGAGCTTGCATCGGCAACGATGCTACTTGGCAAAGATACGAAGAAATGGGATGTTGCTTTCCTTCCAACAGAGCGTAGCGCTCTCCCTACTTTTTTCTCATGCCGTTTTGAGCGGTTAGGCAGTAGAATCATCTTCCAAACGGATTATGTTGAAACGATACGATTTCTCCCAAAGGAGGAAAGCATGCAACGAGTCTTGTTCGCTTTACTGGTTTTGGTGGTCGGTTTGGGATGTAGCATAAGCGGTTTGGTTCCAACCAGTGTGCCGGAACCATCGCTTCCCTCTGTGGTTACCCCGATCGCTCCTACAAGCGTCCCTGAATTAACGCCGGAAGCCTTGCGCAACGCGATGTATGACGTCAGCGAGTTTTTCAATGCTCCCACCTTTGTGACTCTCGTCGATGGTCATTACTCCTCTGGTACAGACCCAACAGCGGAGGACTACCTTCAGGTCAGTTTGGGTGAGGTGATGGCATTTGGTGACTTGAATTATGATGGGGTCAACGATGCAGCCGCCGTTCTCTTCCTCAACACTGGTGGGACGGGGGTGTTTGTCTATCTGGCCGCTGTGCTCAATGAGGATGGACTACCGCTTCATGTGGCTTCGGTATTCCTTGGAGATCGTTCGGTGGTTGAGACACTATCTATCGCGGCCGGAGAGATTCTAGTACAAGCGGTTGTGCATGGTCCGGAGGATCCCATGTGTTGCCCTAGCCAACCGTTAGAAATGGGATATCGGCTCTATGAGAGTGAACTGGTTCTTTCACGTTTAGCCGAACAGACCCCTGGCGGCCTGCTACGACAAATTAATATCACCTTCCCTGCCGATTTGGTCACTTTGGATTCCCCCTTTACATTGACCGGTCACGTAAGCATCGGTCCATTTGAGAACACGCTCACCTATAACATCTACGGACCGGATAACACCTTGCTAACGACCAGCTGGGTCATGACCGATTCGCCTGAACCCGGTGCGCCGGGCAGCTTCTCGCTTCCGCTTGACCTGACGACTCTCGGTGTGCACGGTCGCGTGCGCATCGAGATCGTCGAGTACAGCATGGAAGACGGTTCGGTGCTGACACTGGATTCGGTGTTGGTGAATGTACCGTAATCAGGCCTGGAGCAGCTTTGCCTGAACTTTGGCCATGAAGCGCGCTTCCTCTACAAGAAAGCGGTCGTGCTCGGCCTCGCCGATGCGTTCGCGTTCATCCCAAGCTTCGATGCGAAAAGTCAGCTTTCGGCCTTCGACCTGAATCAATTCGGCGCGAGCGCGCACTTTCATGCCGACCGGTGTCGCTGCCAGGTGACGCACGGCGATTCGTCCGCCGACGGTCGTGTAACCGGCGGGTAACCGTCCGCTCAGGGCCTCGGCAGCCGCCCATTCCATCAGGCCGACCAAGGCTGGGGTCGAATAGACCGGCACCAGGCCGCTCCCCCACCGTGTGGCAACGTCTTGTTCGGTTACAAGATGTTCTACTTCGCCTATCAAGCCAGGCGTGAATTCGGTCATGGTATGCTCCTGAACGTGAAGACGAATTTTCGCTGTAATACAGATTATACCTTTGTTTGCAGGATGCAGTATAATCGCCTGCCGGAGGACACATGGCAGTCATTTATCCGTTTACAGCGATCGTAGGTCAAGAGCGCATGAAACGGGCGCTCATCCTCAACGCAGTAGATTCTCGCATTGGCGGTGTATTAATCCGCGGTGAACGCGGCACGGCCAAATCTACAGCGGCACGCGCCTTGGCGGCCCTGTTGCCGAAGGTGCGCGTCGTGCGCGATTGTCGCTTCAGTTGCGACCCCGACCAGCCTTCTTCGTGGTGCACTGAGTGCCGCGAGCGGGCGGCGGCAGGAGAACCGCTGCCGGTCGAAGAAAGGCCTATCCCCTTTGTGAACTTGCCTGTCTCAGCCACTGAGGACCGAGTGGTCGGCACGCTGGATATCGAATTGGCGATTCAGAAAGGGGAGCGCCATTTCGAACCTGGTGTCCTGGCAGCAGCTAACCGGGGATTGCTGTATATCGACGAGGTCAATTTGCTTGACGACCATGTGGTCGATGTCCTACTCGATTCGGCCGCCATGGGGATTAATATCGTCGAACGAGAAGGTATCTCGTTCACCCACCCGGCGCGCTTTATTCTCGTTGGAACGATGAATCCCGAGGAGGGCGACTTGCGTCCGCAGCTCCTTGACCGCTTTGCACTTTCGGTGGACATCACGGGCATTCGCGACGCGCGTGACCGTGTGACTATTATGGAATACAACCTGGCCTTCGAAACTGACCCAGAGGGTTTTCGTCGCACCTGGCAGCCGCATGAAGAAAAGTTGAGCCGCATGATCGCCCAAGCGCGTCTGCTGGTAGATAAAGTGACCTACACGCGTCGCGACTTGTTAGCGATTGCCTCTCTAACCACCTCGCTGAACGTAGATGGTCATCGCGCCGATCTGGTGATTCTGAAGGCGGCACGAGCACATGCTGCCTTTGAAGGAAGAACGGCCATCACCGACCGCGATATCGTCCTGGCGGCAGAACTTGCCTTGCCGCATCGTCTCAAACGCACTCCGTTCCAGCAAAGCGAATTGACACCACAACAGTTACAAGAACGGATTGAGAATCTGGTTGGCGCTTCCACCCAAGGTGAGCCGGTCGAACGACAAGAAGAACTAGAGAGCGAAGAAGAGGGGGTAAAAAAAAAGTCCTAACCGATTCCGCTGAGGAAGAAGCCTGGGGGGAACCTCCGCCAGGAGAACCTGCACCGCAGCAAGCCGTCTTCCAATCACAGGACGCTCGCTGGTGGGAAGGTGGTCAGAAGCCCAAGGTCGGTGAAACGTTTGCGCCGCGTCGCCTGGATACCCCGCTTGATAAATTGACGCGTCGACACGCTGGACGCCGTTCGCGCACACGCACCGAGCGCAAGCGTGGTCGTTACATCCAGGCCCGTCCGGCGAATGGCAAAACCGACGATATCGCCTTTGATGCAACCCTGCGAGCCGCAGCGCCTTTTCAGCAACGTCGTAGCGAGAAACGAAATCAACTCGCTTTCG
>JANWWB010000235.1 GCA_025056515.1 Anaerolineales bacterium | reverse complement strand
TGGCTTCGCCGGCTTACGAGCGGGTGTATCACTTCGGTAAAACGGCGGTCTTTCGTGTGCGTTAATGGTAGCCGATATGGAGTTAGTTAAAGGAGCATCGGTGTTCCAATAATTTGCTCTTGCCAAGAAGATAAACGGTCATGTCTAGAAGGTTCGGTCATGTCTAGAAGGTTAAGGGTTTGCATTGCTACCACATCTTTTCCTCGGTGGCTAGGTGATAGTCGCGGTACGTTTATTTGGGAAGCTGCTCGTGCAGTAAAACTTGCTGGTGCAGACGTGCATGTCATTGCTATGCATAGCCCTGGTGCACGTACTTTCGAAGTACTGGACGGGATACTCGTTATTCGCCCGCGCTATTTGGTTCCCGAGCGACTGGAGGTGCTTCAGAATGCCATGGGTGGCTTGCCTGTTGTATGGAGCCGGAATCCGTGGGCACGCTTTGCTTTGGCTCCGTTCATCTTGGCGCACACCCTAGCTATTATTCGTTACGGCCGAAATTGTGACGTTATTCACGCGAATTGGACTTTATCGGCCTTTGCTGCTTACGCCGGTCAATGGGCTCATGGTCGGCCGATCTTGGTCACGGTTCAAGGTAGCGATGTTTTCCAAGCGCCGCGGGTGCCGTTGATCCGCCTAATCACGAAGCTCACGTTGCGTGGTTGTGCACGGGTATTGGCATTGAGTCGGTCTCTGGCGGAAGTGACTGCCCAGCTGGGTGTGCCTGTAGAACAAATTGAAGTGCTTCCTAACGGCGTAGATGTGGATTACTTCCGACCATCGGAAAAACGTGAACCTTTGATATTATTCGTCGGTTCCTTGATAGAGCGCAAAGGCGTACGTTACCTTCTTGAAGCTATGCGCTTCATTCACCAGACCCTTCCGCAACTAAGACTGGTCATAATTGGCGAAGGCCCGCAACAGGCTGAATTGCAGACTCTCGCAAACCGACTTGGTCTGGCTAACGTGGTGATGTTTTTAGGTTCTCAACCGCCGGATGCTGTCAGCAATTGGCTCTCTCGTGCCCAACTTTGTGTGCTACCATCGGTTGAAGAAGGCCTTGGCGTTGTTTTACTGGAAGCTTTGGCCTCCGGCACGCCGTGTATAGGTGCCCGTGTTGGCGGGATCCCCGATGTGGTCACCGAGGAAGTTGGCGCCCTAGTTCCGCCTGCTGAGCCTAGTGCACTGGCCCAGGCGGCGCTGCGCATCCTGCGTGATCCGGAACTTTGGCAGGCGATGAGTAGAGCCGCGCGCCAGCGCGCGGAAAGTCAATATAGCTGGCGCGGGATAGCTAAACGGTTATTGACCCTATACGAGTGGGCTGCTACCCATGCTGGTCAGCGACCACGAAGACTTGCGCCTATTGATGATGCGCCGCGCTAATTTGAGCAAAGGAGATGACCTTGGCTGAACGAGGCTACCAACTCGATTTCTACAAGACTTGCGGCAAAATGCGTGATCGTGAGAACCGCTTATGGAAAGCGGCAAAGATTCGATATGCGATTACAGTTCTGGGACGGTACTCGGAAGAAAACCTAGGCAAAGCGTTATGCGTAGACGTGGGTTGCTCGTCTGGCGTGATAACTAATCAGTTGGCGTCGCTGTTTGCGCACACAGTTGGCGTAGAATATGACCGAATCGCGTTACAGAATTTGGATAGCGTTAGTCCGTCGGTGGCAAATTATGTTTGCGGGGACGCAATGCATCTTCCATTTGGAACAGAAATTGTGGACGTAATTATTTGCTCTCAGGTATATGAACATGTTCCAGATGACAAACAATTGTTTGCCGAGATATATCGGATTCTGAAGCCAGGTGGGATTGTTTTTTTTAGCGGCCCAAATCGACTTTTTCCATGGGAATTTCATTACTCTTTACCCTTTATCCACTGGCTGCCACGTCCATTGGCTAGCTTAATCTTGAGGATACTTGGGCGGGGGGACTATTTCTATGAGAATCTGCGAACAATGTGGAGCTTGCAAAACGCCCTATGTTATTTCGAAATTCAGGATGTGAGTGTAGACCTGCTTACAAAGAACCCGCAAACTGTTGTCCCCCAGAGGTGGATACCGTGGGTGCGTCGAGTTCCAGCAGTTATCTGGCGGGCTTTGTTACCGTTCTTTCCTAATTTCAATTGGTTGCTTCACAAGCCCATCTCATCTCGTTATGGTTAGTTGATGGACACTGACTGCTCAGACGCACCGACAAAAAGAACCTTCCGTCGTGTGATCTATTTGAGTGGATTGGCGTTTGGAGGATTTCTTCTGATTTTCCAGATCTGGCAAGGTCTACTTGCTTTGTCGCAACGTGGAAGCCAGGGATGGGAGCCTATTGGACTCGTTTCCGCGGGCCTTCTAAGTATTACTGGTGTGACTCCACTGAAAAAAGGGTTTTCCCCCCTCCTCAAACGGGCAAAAGTTTAATACAATCGGAGCATGTTCAAACTCAACACCAAACACACCCAACCGGCGCCGATCGGCGCCATCCACGACCTGCCGGAAAAACAACG